>JBAQWH010000054.1:0-19463 GCA_049298815.1 Thermoanaerobaculia bacterium
GACATAGGCGTATGCGGCGGCTTCGTCATTGAAGTGCGGGGCGGAAAAGATCGAGCGGGACACGGCATAATCTCCTTATACCGCAACCCTATATCATGGGGTTGGTCCCGTCAAGTATAACGTTGCCCAAAAAGGCGTCGAAAAAGCAGAGGGTGTTGCTAGAGCAATGGTTCTATTGGACTGCGTATAATATGCGATACAGCTCAGGCGCGGAAGGGAAAATCGTTGAAGACCTCAATGGAATGGAGCGTGTCGTTGAAGAGGAAATTCCTGCTTACAAAGCTGACGAAATTCACATCGAAGCGAGCGCGATAAGCGAATGGGGCTTTAGTGCGAGTGATGCACAATGCAAAATGGTATTGTGTCTGTTGGCGTTCAACGAGCCAAAGAGCTTTGACACGAATGGTATTGTAAACCTCGATAATTCGAACCTGAAAATTGCCACAAGTCGGAATTATCACCATTTCTTCCCAAAAGCGTTTTTGGCAAAACATGCAAAAGACGCATATCCTAATTTGATGGCCAATATTACATTGGTTGATGGATATTCAAATAAGCACAAAATCAGCGATAAAGCGCCGTCAATTTATATATCAAAATTTGAAAATGAGAACGAAGATATGGACAGCACTCTCAAGTCGCACCTCATCGTTGATCGTGAAAAATTCGGAATTACAGAGAATGATTACGACGCGTTTATATTGGCTAGGAGCCGTGAGATAGCGCGACAACTAAACAAGAAACTTGATCCATTCAAGACTCGCAATCAGGCATGATCGGGCGTCCCCGCGCACTTGCTTCACTAGAGGTGAGTTCAAGGTTCGCGAGATTTTGCACGGTAGATTGTACGTATAGAGAACACCGTCTCGTGCCAGCTTTTCGTGAGGGGCGGGTGAATTTGATCAGCAAAAAGGATGAGGGCACCGCCTATCACGGCTTTGTTCATGAAAGCTACCCAACAAAACCATTGATGTTCGTGGTTCGTCCAAAGTCCCGTACAAAATCTCGCGAACCTTGAGCTGACCCCAGAATCCGTTGACAATGCTTTGGTGAGCGATGGTCACCTATGCAGTGTATGGAAACTGGACGTCGGCCGGACAGACCCATCTTTTCCAGATCGGGACGCCAACGCCTGGAGGCCGCTGGCGCTTGGCGACACCTCTCGCTCAGGCGAAGAAGACGCTTAGCGTCGGAAAGGTTGTCGTGCGGATCGTTCACGTCGAAATACGAAATTTCAGAGGGATAAAGACGCTCGACTGGAGTCCGTCGCCAGGGATGAATTGCTTGATTGGCCCAGGCGATTCCACGAAGACCACAGTGCTCGATGCCATTGAGCTGGCATTGAATCCACGGACGAACTACCTCGGTAACGACACCGATTTTTACAATCTAGATTTTACAAATCCAATTACGGTGACCGTCACACTCGTTGGCATTCCGAATGAGTTTTGCACGGACAATCGTTATGGCCTTCAGCTCCGCGGCTGGGACGAAGGCACGCGGACGCTCTTCGACGAGCCAGCCGATGGTCTCGTCGAAGCCCTGTCCATTCGTGTTGAGATCGACGCAAAATCGCTTGAAGGGCGTTGGTCAATCTTCAACGAGCGCCTGAGCAAGGACGACGATCCTCCGTTCCTACGGTTCAAGGACGCGAGGGAACTAGCGACTACTAGGCTTGGCCCCTATGCGGAACGTCATCTCGGCTGGGGCCGGCAATCCATCCTCAATCGCATCGGTGAAGGAGGCCGGATGAGCGAGCAGCTTGCGGCCGCGAGCCGTGCTGCACGTGCTGCCTTTCGTACAAGTAACAAGGACGTTTTCGCGGTACCGACCGCGCGTGCCGAGAAGCTTGGCAAGCACTTCGCGGTAAGGGTTCGCGAGGCATTCACTGCCGAACTCGACATACAGGGTTCGACAATCACGTCTGGTGGCATTGTGCTCCATGATGGAGACCTGCCCCTTCGAACACTCGGAACGGGCTCGTCGCGCCTGATCGTATCGGCGCTTCAGCACAACGCCAGCGGTTCTCCTATCGCGCTGGTGGATGAGATCGAGCACGGCCTTGAACCGCATCGCATCGCGAGGCTGCTCAAATACCTGCTTGCTCCGCACGTAGACGATGACGACCACCAGCCGGCAGTCGCTCCCGGCACCGCGATCGCACCACAAATCTTTCTGACGACGCATTCGGAGGTCGTGATCCGTGAGCTACGCGCCCAGGACATCCACGCCGTTCGGTGCCTGAATGGCGAAACGAAGGTGCGATCGGTCGCACTAACGGCCGAGACCACGGATGTCGCCCAAGGACATTTGCGCGCTTCGCCTGCGTCTTTCCTCGCCCGCCGCATCTTAGTGGGTGAAGGCCGAACCGAGTGCGGCTTGTTACGTGGGCTGGACGTTTGCTGGGCCAATAGCGGCAAGGATTCCTTCGCTTTGCGGGGTGTGGTGGCGATCGACGGTGGGGGCGTGCCCAGGGCCGTGACCCTCGCTCAGCATCTGCTCGACCTCGGATACGAGTGCCTTGCTTTGCTGGACACTGATGAGCCGCCCTCGGCTGCATTAGTGTCTAGGGCGGAGGAGGCCGGCGGGACGGTCCTTCTCTGGCCTGGTGACTGTTCGACCGACGAACGCATCTTCCTAGATGTGCCGTGGGACACGGTGCGGGCGTTGGTCGCCTATGCTGCTGGATGCCACAGCGCCGACAGCGTCATCGCAACGACGAATGCAGCGTGCAAAGC
The DNA here is from genome assembly GCA_049298815.1 of Thermoanaerobaculia bacterium. Lineage (GTDB taxonomy): Bacteria > Acidobacteriota > Thermoanaerobaculia > Gp7-AA8 > Gp7-AA8 > JBAQWH01. The sequence continues at coordinate 2,739 of JBAQWH010000054.1, forward strand.
GGCTCAGATCCCCTCGTTGGTCGACCTCATGCTGCCCGCATCCCTTGAATCCGATGGCTTGCGCGCCGTTCTCGGCGCGACGGCGAAGAAGAGGGCTTGGTTCAAGGGCATCACCTATGGCGAGCATGTCGCCACGCTGATCTATCCGTGCCTCGATAAGATTTCCGCCAAGCCGCTGGCACAGCACCTCTCGACCATTCGTGGATGGGTCGATGCATGACGAGACCGATGATGATCTGGCGGAAGTGATCTGCTCCCTGCAGGCCGCCAGCGTGGTCGCGGCGGCAGGATGCGGAAAAACCGAACAGATCGTCAAGGCGACGGCGCGTGGCGGCGGTCGCCGCCTGATCCTGACGCACACTCATGCCGGCGTCGATGTGTTGCGCAAGCGGCTCAAGGACAACGGTGTTTCAACGACGCTGTTCGCCATCGACACGATTGCCGGTTGGTGCCTTCGCTATGCCTCGTCTTATCCTGTTCGGTCGGGATTGGCGATTAGCGAGCCCAAGGGTGAACAGGACTGGACCGCCGTCTACGGCGCGGCAATCAAATTGATTGGGAGCGGAGCCGTGAGCCGCGTCCTGCGCACTTCCTATTGTGGTCTATTCGTCGATGAATACCAGGATTGCGGCGCGCTCCAGCACAACGTGGTAACTGCCCTGTCGTCCGTGCTGCCGGTGTGTGTATTTGGAGATGAGCTGCAGGCGATCTTCGACTTTAACGGGCAGACGCCTGTGGATTGGCATACGGAGGTTTTTCCACGATTTCCGCGGGTGAGGACATTGAGCAAACCGTATCGCTGGCACAAGCACGGCAACATCGACATGGCGGACTGGCTCGAAAAGATTCGAACCGCGCTTGAAGCGGGACAACCGCTCGACTTTCGCGAGACGCCGGCGTGCGTCACGTGGGACTGGCTTCCCGATCAAGACGGCCCCCGTCAGAGCAAGGTCGTCAGGACATGTCTGTCGGCCATGGCGCGTAACGGCAATCTTGTCGTCATTGGCGACCCGGTTAACTTGGCCGGCCGAGCGCTGATCGCGAAGCGATTAGCCAAGCAGGCCTTTTCAAATATCGAGCCGGTCGAATGCAAAAGCCTCTACACCGCCGCTAAAAAGCTGAAAGCGAGCTCCGGCTCGAAGCGGTTCGACGCCACGCTTGACCTGCTCGAACAATGCATGTCAGGGGTCGGCCGCTCGGATTTTATCAAGGCGGTGGCATCCCGGAAGACAGGCGGAGCGCTGGGAACGGCTAAGTTCGGGCCTCTGATCAACATCGGGCTTGCCCTACAGGAGGGCGCGGGGGACGATATTTGCTTGGCGCTGATCCAAGGCTTCAGCGTGCGTCCGACCAGCTATGTGTTCAGGCGTGAAATGCTGTCGGCGATGCAGTCCGCGTTGAGAATGAGGATCGCAGGTGAAAGCCCGGATCTTCTGGACGCCATTTGGCACGTTCAGAACCGCATCCGCCACGCGGGGCGTCATATTGCCTATCGCAGCGTCGGGAGCACGTTGTTGGTAAAGGGGCTGGAGTTTGCGAATGCTGTCGTCGTCCATTCGCCAAATATGAACCGGAAGGACTGGTACGTAGCACTCACGCGCGCGACGCACACGTTGACGGTTCTCGCGCCCGAAAAGAGGTTTACGCCAGCAGCCTGAACCAACGCAGGAAGCGTAGGTGAACTCCGCGTCGATTTGGGTGTCAGGAGGCATTTTGGCTGGGTCAGATTCACTCTCGGTGCAAGGTCACGGCACGCCCTAACTGTCGAAGAACGCATGAGATTCCAGTCCGACGGAGCTGCACGGTTTAACGCCATATATGACGCGACTGAGATTGTCTAAGTCCCAAGCAATTTCAGGAAGTTCGCTTCTCCCTTGCCCCATATGCTGCACCGAGAGTGAATCAGACCCGAATTAAGTGGGTCTTCCTCAATTTGGGTGGAAGCTCCAACTTAAGGGACCGAGATGGCAGCCTGGGGCTTGACCGTCGTTAATATCGGTGGGCTGATGCTCCATGAAAGCAAGAACGGATTGGGTTCCGGGCCCAGGCATGCGGGTTGTCGAGACCAAACGGCACGAGGCTGGCTGGATCGTCTCCGGCGCCACGACCGCCGCATCGGGCTGCTGCCCAGGATGCGGCAGTGTGTCGACATCGTATCATGGCTCGAAGGTTCGGGTATTACAGGACCTCCCAGTTCAAGGGGCGCCGGTCTCGCTCAGGCTCAGGCAGGCGCGATGGCGATGCCGTAATCCGTGCTGCGCACGGAAAACCTTCGTCACCCCTCTGCCGGAGAGCGCGCCACCTTTCGCGCGGCGGACACGCCGCGTCACTGACCTGGCGCTTCTGCTTGTCCACACCACCGGCGGGCGGCCGGCGGAGCGGTTGATGAAACGCCTCGGATTGTCGCAGAGCGACGACACCTTGCTGCGGTCGCTGAAGCACCAGACAGCCAATAGCGGCGACCCGACGCCAGTGCGAGTGGTCGGGATCGACGACTGGAGTTGGTTGAAGGGCACCAGCTACGGCACGATCATGGTGGACCTGGAGCGCAGGGAAGTGTTCGACGTGTTGGCAGACCGCTCGGCGGACGGAACGGCTGCATGGCTCACCCGTCGTCCAGAGATCGAGGTCATCAGCCGCGACCGATGCGGCCTCTACGCCGAGGGGGCGACGCGCGGCGCGCCGCAGGCGCGCCAGGTCGCCGACAGGTTTCACCTGATCCAGAACCTGCGCCAGTCGATTCAGCAACAGCTCAGCCGCGCTCCGCTTCAGCAAGAGCCGTTTGCGCCAGGGGAGATGGAGCCGGAACCCCAACAGCCGCAGCCGGGCCTCATCCATCGGTATGGGCAACCGGAGGTGACAGAACATCGGCGCCTCGCTAATGCGGGCCGCCGTGCCGCGCGGCGGAGCCGGTTCGATCATCTCAAGATTCTGCAGGCCACGGGTAAGGGCCTGAGCGAGATCGTGCGGGAGACCGGGCTCAACTGGCGCACGGTTGCGAAATGGACTCGGCTGGATATCCTGCCCGAGCGCGGGATCATGGCGCCCAAGCCGACGACGCCGAATCACTTTCGGAAATATCTGGCCCAACGGTGGGCGGAAGGGTGCACATTCGGGCGACAGCTACTCGCGGAGATCAGACCGCTCGGCTACACTGGAAGCCTGACTCATTTGCAGCGGCTGCTCAGAACCTGGCGCCAGGCTCACTTCGCGGCGATGGCCGCGGCTCCGTCGCCGTCGGTGTCTGTGTTGCCGCAAACCATCTCCTGCGTGGTCGCGGCTGCGCTGTGTATCAAACCCCGGGGACTGCTGACGGCGCCACAGGCGGAGAAAGTCGACCTGCTGAAGGCTACCTCTCCGGACTTCGCGACGATGCGCCATCTCGCCACGCGGTTCCGCGGCATTTTGCGCGGGCGGGACACGGCAAAGCTCGACGCGTGGCTGGATGACGCACGAGACTCGGGCATCCACTGCTTGCGCCAGTTCGCCATCAAGGCGCGGCAGGATCTCACCGCGGTCCAGAATGCCGTCACTGAGCGCTGGAGTAATGGACAGACCGAGGGCCAGATTAACCGGCTGAAAACCTTGAAGCGAGCCATGTACGGCCGCGCGGGTGTGGACCTGCTCCGGGCCCGAATGGTTCCCCTGCGGACAACTCACATCCACACAGATTGAGGAAGACCCACGCAAAGTGCGCCAGAGCCGAATTAACGACATTTTATCAAATTAACGCATCGGCTAAAAGGCTGAAATATCGTTATGTGATGTTTCGGATTCTAAGGATCTCCGACACCCTGCGTGAGGGGCGACACCAGTTCCGCGAGTGGCTTGTGCAGGAGGTCGAGTTCCAATCCACGCCCCTGCGTGAGGGGCGACCGGCGGCAACCGGCCTCCCGAGCCGACACCATCCGTTCCAATCCACGCCCCTGCGTGAGGGGCGACACAGAATGCAAACCGCCGACATGATCACGCACGAGTTCCAATCCACGCCCCTGCGTGAGGGGCGACGCCGAGGCCGAGGGAAGGATTGATGAAGGACAGAGTTCCAATCCACGCCCCTGCGTGAGGGGCGACCGCCTCACTGTTATTGGCATAGCTGATAGACAGAGGGTTCCAATCCACGCCCCTGCGTGAGGGGCGACTGCATTGACCATGCCCCGCCGCTGCCCGCACGAGTTCCAATCCACGCCCCTGCGTGAGGGGCGACGCGCTTCATGTCGTCGGCTGAGATTGCGGCAGAGTTCCAATCCACGCCCCTGCGTGAGGGGCGACTAGCCGCTCTGGCGGCTTCGTCGATACCGGTAATGTTCCAATCCACGCCCCTGCGTGAGGGGCGACCAGATACCGCAGGACGGCATGGTCTGACACAAGTTCCAATCCACGCCCCTGCGTGAGGGGCGACGGCGACGGACCGCCGGCCAGAATCCCACCCTTCGTGTTCCAATCCACGCCCCTGCGTGAGGGGCGACTCAGTTGCCGCCGCAATTTTTGCCTCGACACCATGTTCCAATCCACGCCCCTGCGTGAGGGGCGACTACGTCGCGCAAGGCCGGCGCGGCCGTCAGCGCTTGTTCCAATCCACGCCCCTGCGTGAGGGGCGACCCGTGACCGGAAACTTGAACCCGTCACCGGCGACGTTCCAATCCACGCCCCTGCGTGAGGGGCGACTTTTCGGCGTGTCGCCGATCGCGACACAATTCATGTTCCAATCCACGCCCCTGCGTGAGGGGCGACATCGAGGTCGACACCCACTACGAAAAGCTCGGCGTGTTCCAATCCACGCCCCTGCGTGAGGGGCGACCCGATCTGCACGGCGGCCGTGATCGAGACCACGAGTTCCAATCCACGCCCCTGCGTGAGGGGCGACTCGACGCTTTTGCCGCAATGCGGGCATGGGACAAGTTCCAATCCACGCCCCTGCGTGAGGGGCGACAGCCGAAGCATCTGGGCGGGCGATCGGCGCGGGTGTGTTCCAATCCACGCCCCTGCGTGAGGGGCGACTACGTAGTCATCTATGATTGGGAGGCGCAATCTGTTCCAATCCACGCCCCTGCGTGAGGGGCGACGCTCTCTTGCCTATGGCGTCGCGCCGGTTGCGATGTTCCAATCCACGCCCCTGCGTGAGGGGCGACGACTTCCGAAAGCAGCATCCCCGTGTGGTGGATGTTCCAATCCACGCCCCTGCGTGAGGGGCGACCACAGCTGTAGTCTCTGCCGCGCTACCACCAAAGTTCCAATCCACGCCCCTGCGTGAGGGGCGACTCGATGGCTCGCCCCGGCAGGAGAGGAATCCGTCGTTCCAATCCACGCCCCTGCGTGAGGGGCGACGACCGTCCCGCTGCCGTCATCGCTATTCTGTGTGAGTTCCAATCCACGCCCCTGCGTGAGGGGCGACTCGTGGATCAAGCGAGCCCGCACGCGCTTGCGCCGGTTCCAATCCACGCCCCTGCGTGAGGGGCGACATCCTACAATTCCCCATGCAGCAAGGCCGAGCATGTTCCAATCCACGCCCCTGCGTGAGGGGCGACTCCAGCTCGGGAGATCGATCGGCAAGCGATGGGTGTTCCAATCCACGCCCCTGCGTGAGGGGCGACCCTGCAGCTCTTGCTTCAATAGCGTGAGATTCGCGTTCCAATCCACGCCCCTGCGTGAGGGGCGACCGACGGGCGCGGGCGGGTCCGGCACGGAATGGCCGTTCCAATCCACGCCCCTGCGTGAGGGGCGACAATTGCAGCGTCTTGACCGAAGGTTTCGACTGCCGGTTCCAATCCACGCCCCTGCGTGAGGGGCGACAAGACCCGAGCTTTCCGCCCCTCGCCATGATGTCGTTCCAATCCACGCCCCTGCGTGAGGGGCGACAAATAGCCTCGTCGATCCATGCCACGGGTAGTGTGTTCCAATCCACGCCCCTGCGTGAGGGGCGACCCCACTCGCCGAAGAGGTCCGTCATTGAGCACACGTTCCAATCCACGCCCCTGCGTGAGGGGCGACACCGTGAGCGGCGCCGGTCCAACTCTCTCACCGCGTTCCAATCCACGCCCCTGCGTGAGGGGCGACCACGCCCCGAGATGGCCAGTGTTGGGCTCTAACTGTTCCAATCCACGCCCCTGCGTGAGGGGCGACGTCCCGACGTAGCGCCATTTTCCGGCGCATGTCGTGTTCCAATCCACGCCCCTGCGTGAGGGGCGACTTGGTGTCGTGCGCCGAAACGCCGTTCCCCTCTAGTTCCAATCCACGCCCCTGCGTGAGGGGCGACGCGTGGCGTGAGATTGTGCCGCAACGCGCCGAGAAGTTCCAATCCACGCCCCTGCGTGAGGGGCGACTGGCCGGGCTGTCAACCAAAGGACACAACGCATGACGTTCCAATCCACGCCCCTGCGTGAGGGGCGACCGGCAAGCCGGCGTGTTGCTGAGCCTCGCCGCCTGTTCCAATCCACGCCCCTGCGTGAGGGGCGACATCCATACCATATTACCACCATTCTCCTGATATTGTTCCAATCCACGCCCCTGCGTGAGGGGCGACTTGCTTGATGGCGTGGTGCTTGCCTGGGATGCACTTGTTCCAATCCACGCCCCTGCGTGAGGGGCGACAGTGCCCTCGAACGTGATGTGCCACCTGGTAGTGTTCCAATCCACGCCCCTGCGTGAGGGGCGACACAATTGCAGGGCGGCACTCGGCGATGAGACGGTGTTCCAATCCACGCCCCTGCGTGAGGGGCGACCCTACATTGCCGACGACGAATGCCAATTCGTCCCGGTTCCAATCCACGCCCCTGCGTGAGGGGCGACGTCTCGATCCCATAGTCGACCACGATCGGGAGCGCGTTCCAATCCACGCCCCTGCGTGAGGGGCGACTCGTGACAAACCACGCGCTCTTGCGGTTCCTCGAGCGTTCCAATCCACGCCCCTGCGTGAGGGGCGACCTAAGGGGCACTGCTCCCACAAGTCGAATGAGCCGTTCCAATCCACGCCCCTGCGTGAGGGGCGACGCGACAGGTCGCCGCCGGCCGCACCGCCGGGTGACGTTCCAATCCACGCCCCTGCGTGAGGGGCGACCCAAGACCCCTACATTCCATCACGAGTTCAAAGGTTCCAATCCACGCCCCTGCGTGAGGGGCGACTTGGCGGCGGTGCCTGGCTGCTGGATCATCGAGTTCCAATCCACGCCCCTGCGTGAGGGGCGACCGAAGTTTACGGCCCCAGCTCCGGTGCCAAGGGAGTTCCAATCCACGCCCCTGCGTGAGGGGCGACTGATCCACTGCATGGTCCGGCGCTTGATGTCGGTGTTCCAATCCACGCCCCTGCGTGAGGGGCGACCATCACCAGAGCTGCGGCGTCGAGTGAGTGCACGTTCCAATCCACGCCCCTGCGTGAGGGGCGACCTTAGCGGCCCAGCCCTGCAAGTAAGCAGTCACAATGTTCCAATCCACGCCCCTGCGTGAGGGGCGACAGCTCGACGCTGTACCCCTGGTTCTTCATGAGGTTGTTCCAATCCACGCCCCTGCGTGAGGGCGACGTGGTACTCTGCGCCGTTCGTGCCACGGACACGTATTGTTCCAATCCACGCCCCTGCGTGAGGGGCGACCCGAGGGACTCGACGCTCGCTCGCGCACGACAGCGTTCCAATCCACGCCCCTGCGTGAGGGGCGACCGCCGCTCACGCGGCTGGCGCGACACCCACACTTGTTCCAATCCACGCCCCTGCGTGAGGGGCGACGGATTTCGTAGAGGACAACCTGCCCGGCTTTGCGGTTCCAATCCACGCCCCTGCGTGAGGGGCGACAGAAATCCTGTGCCGCAGTCACCGCCGTTGACTTGTTCCAATCCACGCCCCTGCGTGAGGGGCGACACGATCACGTTCGCGCGCTCGTGGCGAATTTGCCTGTTCCAATCCACGCCCCTGCGTGAGGGGCGACTGCCGCCTATCAAAACCATTTCCGTCCTCGCCAGTTCCAATCCACGCCCCTGCGTGAGGGGCGACGCCGGAGCATGTGGGCTTGTAGCTTGTCGGCGATGTTCCAATCCACGCCCCTGCGTGAGGGGCGACCAGGCCGACAACGCGGAACGCGACCGGTCCGAAAGAGTTCCAATCCACGCCCCTGCGTGAGGGGCGACTTCGGCCACAGCAAGCGCCACGGCTTGCCCCTGTTCCAATCCACGCCCCTGCGTGAGGGGCGACCAGGCTCGACGACCGCGAGCGCACCAAAATATTCGTTCCAATCCACGCCCCTGCGTGAGGGGCGACTCCAGGGCGCGCACGATCCGGCCGCGGGCGGACATGTTCCAATCCACGCCCCTGCGTGAGGGGCGACGACGCGGTTGACGTATACAACATGCTCGAAACGCTGTTCCAATCCACGCCCCTGCGTGAGGGGCGACCACGCCTATCGGTCCTTGCCGCTCGCGCTGTTCATGTTCCAATCCACGCCCCTGCGTGAGGGGCGACCGCGGATCGCGCCGGCATCCCCCGCGTATTTGTGTTCCAATCCACGCCCCTGCGTGAGGGGCGACGTGAGATGATGGATCACGCCTCTGGACTATGGGCCGTTCCAATCCACGCCCCTGCGTGAGGGGCGACCTGTTGCAAGCAGCGCGTCTCGCGCTTGCTCGGCGAGTTCCAATCCACGCCCCTGCGTGAGGGGCGACCGGCGGCGAGCGGATACCCTACGAAATACAAGGAGTTCCAATCCACGCCCCTGCGTGAGGGGCGACTTCTCCGGAAACTCGCGTCATCTCGTCATCGGTGTTCCAATCCACGCCCCTGCGTGAGGGGCGACGTTCACGGTCGGGGTCGGCGGTTCGGCCGGCAGGCCTTGGTTCCAATCCACGCCCCTGCGTGAGGGGCGACCGAGAAATCGCGGGGAGCGTTCCGCGCTCGGACTTGTTCCAATCCACGCCCCTGCGTGAGGGGCGACAAGGGGCTCGACGAAGGTTCTGCGATAAAGGGTGAGTTCCAATCCACGCCCCTGCGTGAGGGGCGACCCGAGCTATTCGAACCTTGGCAGCGGCCCAGTTCGGTTCCAATCCACGCCCCTGCGTGAGGGGCGACGAGGCCGGGGTAGCGAGCGCCGGTCGAGATACGGTTCCAATCCACGCCCCTGCGTGAGGGGCGACATCCCATTTCGAAACCCACGCATCGGAATAATAGTTGTTCCAATCCACGCCCCTGCGTGAGGGGCGACCCTGTATCGTCGCAAAAGTTCCACAACCCGATGAAGTTCCAATCCACGCCCCTGCGTGAGGGGCGACACTCCTAGAATCTGTGGAAGCCCCCAAGACGCCGGTTCCAATCCACGCCCCTGCGTGAGGGGCGACGTCCACGAGGCGGGCCGAAGCGAAGTCCGCCGGGTCGTTCCAATCCACGCCCCTGCGTGAGGGGCGACTGTTGCGCCTTGGCAAAGATCATCGCGGCTTGCTTGTTCCAATCCACGCCCCTGCGTGAGGGGCGACCTTCCTACGTGGCTTCGAGGGGCCGGCACGGGGGGTTCCAATCCACGCCCCTGCGTGAGGGGCGACCAAGATCGGCGAGCTGAGCGCCAAAGCGTAAGCGTTCCAATCCACGCCCCTGCGTGAGGGGCGACCCCCACGCGATGGTTCTCGGCTCGTGAATCAGGAGTTCCAATCCACGCCCCTGCGTGAGGGGCGACCCGACAACCGTCCGGAGGAGCCCGAACTCTTCGACGTTCCAATCCACGCCCCTGCGTGAGGGGCGACTCCTGAGCCGGTCCGGCTCGTGGCAAACCTCGAGGTTCCAATCCACGCCCCTGCGTGAGGGGCGACCGGGTAGCGTTGCGCGCTAGCGACGTGCTCAACCAGTTCCAATCCACGCCCCTGCGTGAGGGGCGACCGGATCAGGAAAGTTGCTTCGGCGATCGCAGACATGTTCCAATCCACGCCCCTGCGTGAGGGGCGACGGCACAAGCTCGCGGGTCCTCACGCCGACATTGTGTTCCAATCCACGCCCCTGCGTGAGGGGCGACCCTCGAGCCCCGCGAACATATCGGCGATATCGGGTTCCAATCCACGCCCCTGCGTGAGGGGCGACGAGGTCGATCAGGGTTCCGCCCGCTGTATTGTTGTTCCAATCCACGCCCCTGCGTGAGGGGCGACTCGTTTTTCGTAAGACGCTCTTGCTGCGCCCATGTTCCAATCCACGCCCCTGCGTGAGGGGCGACTTGCGACGATCGCCGCGACCTGCGCCTGCGTCATGTTCCAATCCACGCCCCTGCGTGAGGGGCGACCAAAGGCGGCAGCGACCGCAGCGGCATTCGAAGTGTTCCAATCCACGCCCCTGCGTGAGGGGCGACGCATTCGAGCCACTTGCGGGCGTAGGCGTACATGTTCCAATCCACGCCCCTGCGTGAGGGGCGACCAGCCGAACATCGATTTGATCTACATCAAGCGCAGTTCCAATCCACGCCCCTGCGTGAGGGGCGACCCCCTCGATGGCTGCTCGATCCGACTCGGGTTCCTGTTCCAATCCACGCCCCTGCGTGAGGGGCGACTTGCATGGATCAATGGCGAGCGTCCCTATATCGTCGGGTTCCAATCCACGCCCCTGCGTGAGGGGCGACGCGTCGCAATGCGCTCTTGGAAGCCGTGGCTTCATGTTCCAATCCACGCCCCTGCGTGAGGGGCGACATGGCCTCGTAACGGGCGCGCTCAACGTCGGATAGTTCCAATCCACGCCCCTGCGTGAGGGGCGACCTGTTGCGCCGGATGCCACCCCGGTCGAGAGGTTGTTCCAATCCACGCCCCTGCGTGAGGGGCGACCAACCACGAGGCCATTCGAAGCGTTGACCTTCAGGTTCCAATCCACGCCCCTGCGTGAGGGGCGACCCGCGTCTCGTATGACGCCGCGTGGCGCGCTGGCGTTCCAATCCACGCCCCTGCGTGAGGGGCGACCGCCAGGGTCTTCGCCTGGGTGGATCGGCGTACCGGTTCCAATCCACGCCCCTGCGTGAGGGGCGACCAGTGCTTCTTTCGCGGCAAAGGCGATGTTTGAGTTCCAATCCACGCCCCTGCGTGAGGGGCGACCAGCCATCGAATACACCCCCGCGCATCGCCTGCAAGTTCCAATCCACGCCCCTGCGTGAGGGGCGACCATGTTACGCGGGTGCCCGAGCAGCCACGCTCCGGTTCCAATCCACGCCCCTGCGTGAGGGGCGACACGTTGCCGTCATTGAGCACCACGGGTTTTTGTTGTTCCAATCCACGCCCCTGCGTGAGGGGCGACCAAGGCTAGCTTGCCAGCGCGGATGCGATAAGGGTTCCAATCCACGCCCCTGCGTGAGGGGCGACCAGGCATAACGCCCTTCCCGACCTCCTCGGCGAGTTCCAATCCACGCCCCTGCGTGAGGGGCGACACCCGCAGCAGCGACTCCTCGCCCATGCCGCGAGTGTTCCAATCCACGCCCCTGCGTGAGGGGCGACTCCCGATCTCAGTGTATGATGCGTAGCTGCACTTGTTCCAATCCACGCCCCTGCGTGAGGGGCGACTTGCAACTTTTGCAATAGCTTCTTTTGTAGTTAGTTCCAATCCACGCCCCTGCGTGAGGGGCGACATCGACCAGCGTCTGCAAGGCCTCGACCGCGTAGTTCCAATCCACGCCCCTGCGTGAGGGGCGACAAGCGTCGAGATGGTCCCGTGGTTGATCGATTGGTGTTCCAATCCACGCCCCTGCGTGAGGGGCGACCTTGGCGGATCGCCCATTCCGCAAGCCGGAGATGTGTTCCAATCCACGCCCCTGCGTGAGGGGCGACCGCGGCCGTGGCGTCATGCAACCGTACGGTCATGTTCCAATCCACGCCCCTGCGTGAGGGGCGACCCCAAGCCGCGATGGTGCTCGAGCTATCTGACAAGTTCCAATCCACGCCCCTGCGTGAGGGGCGACAGCTGCAGGCGGAGATCGAGTCTGAGCGCGGGAGAGTTCCAATCCACGCCCCTGCGTGAGGGGCGACATCTGGTAACGGGCCATGCCAAATCAGCGAATCTGTTCCAATCCACGCCCCTGCGTGAGGGGCGACCTGCCGCTGACCGGTCAACGGCGGCGGTGAGTATGCCTTGTTCCAATCCACGCCCCTGCGTGAGGGGCGACGACCCCGAACGGCCCGCCAGTCACCGTGACATTGTTCCAATCCACGCCCCTGCGTGAGGGGCGACCACGTTGTTTCAGGTTTGCATCATTCACTTGCTTGTTCCAATCCACGCCCCTGCGTGAGGGGCGACCAGCGGGGGGCGCTGCCTCGGCGGGGCTCATATTGTTCCAATCCACGCCCCTGCGTGAGGGGCGACTCGGCCTCGCTCAGCGGAGGGGCGCCGGCCGACTGTTCCAATCCACGCCCCTGCGTGAGGGGCGACAATTGATCCGGCTCGGGATCACGACCGGAGTCACGTTCCAATCCACGCCCCTGCGTGAGGGGCGACGATTACCGCCCCCCGCCCGGGAACAGACCGCCGAAGTTCCAATCCACGCCCCTGCGTGAGGGGCGACAAGGTATCTCGAGCCAGACGCCGATTGTCGGAGAGTTCCAATCCACGCCCCTGCGTGAGGGGCGACACGTCGGTCGCATGGGGCGAGGGCGTAGCTCAGGCGTTCCAATCCACGCCCCTGCGTGAGGGGCGACTAGCCGACAGCGCCGACAGCAGCCACGCCGATCGTCGTTCCAATCCACGCCCCTGCGTGAGGGGCGACAGGCAACCGATGCGATTGAGGCTTTTGCTCGATCCGGTTCCAATCCACGCCCCTGCGTGAGGGGCGACGTGATGGTTTGATTGAATTGGTCGAGCCGGAAGTGTTCCAATCCACGCCCCTGCGTGAGGGGCGACCTGACCGGATCGAGCGCGACGCCCCGCACCGCGCGGTTCCAATCCACGCCCCTGCGTGAGGGGCGACCGGTTGCTCGCCTCGGGCCGGAGCCCTTGCGAAAGTTCCAATCCACGCCCCTGCGTGAGGGGCGACATCCGGACAACTCCTGCGGTTCAGACCGGGAACGCGTTCCAATCCACGCCCCTGCGTGAGGGGCGACTCGTATCGCAGCGCGCTCAATCATCACGCGTCATCGTTCCAATCCACGCCCCTGCGTGAGGGGCGACAGCTTCGTATGGCGCCCCCTGGAACTCGACGAAGTTCCAATCCACGCCCCTGCGTGAGGGGCGACTTGCATAACTCCGATATCTAGTATTCCTTCATTTTTGTTCCAATCCACGCCCCTGCGTGAGGGGCGACCCCATTCTGGCCGTGCACAATGTCGCCAAAGGCGTTCCAATCCACGCCCCTGCGTGAGGGGCGACGATATTCAATGGCTCGAAGCCAGAATACCACATGTTCCAATCCACGCCCCTGCGTGAGGGGCGACTCCGCGTGCCGTGATCGGCGGCAACCAGCCACCAGTTCCAATCCACGCCCCTGCGTGAGGGGCGACCCGATACGAGCGCCGTCGGTGGCGGACGATCAAGGTTCCAATCCACGCCCCTGCGTGAGGGGCGACTGAGACGCCCCCGTCGCCACCGGTCGAATGTCCAGTTCCAATCCACGCCCCTGCGTGAGGGGCGACTCAAGCCACATGGGAGCGCTACGAGGCAATCGTGTTCCAATCCACGCCCCTGCGTGAGGGGCGACTCGAATGCGAGGATTTGATGCGATGATCACGTATGTTCCAATCCACGCCCCTGCGTGAGGGGCGACATCTGTTCTCGCGTTGGGATTGCCGGCCTTTGATTGTTCCAATCCACGCCCCTGCGTGAGGGGCGACCAGTCGTCGAGACGAACGCTGTGGCCCCCGTCGTGTTCCAATCCACGCCCCTGCGTGAGGGGCGACGCTTTCGATCGCGGCAATCGCATTCTGATATTGCTTGTTCCAATCCACGCCCCTGCGTGAGGGGCGACGGCACGGATCCGACCGTGCCATCAGCGGTATTGGAGTTCCAATCCACGCCCCTGCGTGAGGGGCGACTGGAACCAGATGTCGGCTGGCGTCTATTCCGACGGTTCCAATCCACGCCCCTGCGTGAGGGGCGACGAGGTCTCTGAACATGCGCCGCGACAGCGCTCCAGTTCCAATCCACGCCCCTGCGTGAGGGGCGACGATAGCCCGACCCGTCGTCTACAGTGATGCACAAGTTCCAATCCACGCCCCTGCGTGAGGGGCGACACCGCGCCGATCTCATGGTACGGGCCGAGTTGCAGTTCCAATCCACGCCCCTGCGTGAGGGGCGACAGCCGGGACATGCCACATCATTGCAGCGCCGAGTTCCAATCCACGCCCCTGCGTGAGGGGCGACGAACCCCGGACGAGGATCGGCACCGAGAGAGCCGTTCCAATCCACGCCCCTGCGTGAGGGGCGACGCGGCTTGCTGATATTCGCCCCAGCATTCTCGAGTTCCAATCCACGCCCCTGCGTGAGGGGCGACCCCGGCAGGATAGAGCACTGAGCAAGCGAACGAAACCCGCGTCAGCGCGCGAACCAATGCGATCGAGCGCCGCAAAACGGAGATCCGTCGGACGAGATACTCCAACCCCTTGATCATGAAAGGGTACTGGTTCCGCGAACCTGTCGGCTTCCGGCCAGTCACTTGGGGTTCGCGCGCAAAAAAACTCGCGCGGAAACTGCGGCAACCGGTCAAAGAGACGAGACTAGGATTATTCTGCTTCACATAGTTTCCGCCGCGAGCGGATCCTGACCGGAAACGAAATGTCTGGAAAAATCTCAGCGATGAGTGATGTAAAGGCGCTGAATACAAAACTCCGAATGAACCGACAGACGTTGGGGTCACACGATCATCGGCGCGTCGAAATCCACCGCCGGCTTGGCCCCTACATGTTCCACACGGCGGCGCCAGTTGCTACCGAGAAAATAGAACCTGAGACTATCCTTGTCCGGGTCGATCTCGCCGATCAACCGTGCTCGTAGCGCCGCCCATTGGGCTGGATCGACCTCGCACTCGAAGACCGAAAACTGCACCCGCTGCCCCAGGTCACGGCAGGCCTTGGCGATGCGCCTCAGCCGCTTGCGGCCCGCCGCCGTCAGCGTCTCCACATCGTAGCTGACGAGCACCATCATCGGCATCCACCTCTTATTTCCAAAGCATTGGCGGATAGCCGTCGAGATCGCCGCGCACGGCCTTGGCGAGCAGCTGCGCCTGAATATGGGGTAACAGGCCGATTGGCACGCGTTCCGCGAGGAACGGGTGCTCTATTTCCTCGCGCTTTCGCTCCTGAAACGCCACCAGAACCTGTTTGCGCGCGTCATCACCCAGGAGCACCGCGCCATTCTCGAACAGGCGGAAATCGCGCATGCTCAATTCGCCGCGATTGATGAGAGTTAGCGCTAGCCGGTCCGCCAGGTGTGAGCGCAGCTCCTCCATGAGATCGAGCGCCAAGCTTGGACGTCCGGGACGCAGGCGATGCAAGAACCCTACTGCCGGATCCAGTCCGACGCCCTCGAGCGCAGATCGGCAATCATGTACCAGAAGCGTATAAAGGAAGGACAAGAGTGCATTGACAGCATCGAGCGGCGGACGGCGTGAGCGGTTGGTGAAGCGCAGGCCGGGATCCTTTGTGAGGATCAGATGATCGAAGGCGCCGAAATAGGCGCGCGCCGCCTCGCCTTCAATGCCGCGGACCTCATCGAGCGGGCGTGGCTTCAGACAGCGGCGAGCCGCGTCGGCCAGAAGGTCTACGGTGGATTGCATGGCGTCTTTCGCCGCCGCGTCCAGGCCGTCGCTGTGATCGCGCAGGGCCCGTTGCAGCACAATTCGCTGGTTGGAGGCCTTGGCAATCACGATGGCTGCGGCGAAGCGGGTACTCGTCGCCTCGCTCTCGTGTGCGCGGAACTGATCGCGGCGCAAGAGTACATTGCCGGAGACCGGGCCCTCGACGCGTGCGAGGAAACGACCGTTGTCGGAAAAATAGGTTATGGCGATGCCGGCTTCCAGCGCAGCTGCCATCAGGCCCGTGGAAATCGTCACGCGGCCGAGCGGCGCGATGGAGCCGAGCTTGTGCAATGGCACGCGCAACCGCTCCTTGCCGTCCACCTCCACCACGGCGTTCTCGCCATCCTTGTGCAGATAGGCGCCTTCTGTGGAGACATAGAGCGTGTTCAAGTGGCGGCGATCGACCATGTCATTCCCCGATCATGCGTTCCAGCCAGCGGGCGACTCGGCCTCCATCGGCCGTGGCTCTCGGAGCACAGATTTCCAGCAGGGAGCAGGCTCGACAACGCTTGGCCTCGTAGGCGGCATGAGGAACTTGCGCGGCGAGGATCATGGCGCGGGCGGCGGCCGCGGTTTCCTCCGTCAGCCGACGTAATTCGGCATCGAAGGCGACGGCGACTCGGCGCCGCGTCTCACCATAGAAGAGCGCGCCTTCCGGAACACTGACACCGAACATTTCCTCCAGTGCGATGCCTTGCGCGCAAAGCTGCACCTCGTCGGCCCGATGCGCCTTGGGCGACCCGCGCTTGTATTCGATCGGGAAGGGATGGATGCGGCCGTCCCGCTCGCGCAGTTCCACCACATCCGCGACGCCGGAAACGCCAAGGGCGGCCGAGCGGATCGGCATGGCTGTGGCGGTACGCACGCCCCGCCGGCGCGACGAGCCGGGTTGATCGGCCCTGTCGTGCAGAATGCGGCCTTCCGCGGTGAAGCGATTCTCGCTCCATGCCTGCTCGACGTGAATGAGCGCGCATTGGCGCGGGCAATAGAGCATGTGCTGAAGCGCGG
>JBAQWH010000055.1:0-4430 GCA_049298815.1 Thermoanaerobaculia bacterium
CCTCGAGCGCCCCGACGAGCTCCGGATCCGACAGCACCGCGACCGCGACGTCGACCAGAGCGCCGAGCGCGATCCCCAGCCCGACCAGCAGGCGCGAGAAACGCATCGTCCGCGACGCGCCGGCGAGCTTCACCCCCGGCCGCCCCTGTTCCTTCCTCACCATCGCCGCCCCCTCGCCCCCGGCACTCGCCGCGTCAGATCACGCCACGCGTTGCAAGCAACGTCGCGAGCTTCACCGCATGACCGAGCAGCTCCGACCAGTCGACGCCCTCCGCCTGCAGCCGCTCCCGCGTCGCCTCGAGCTCCACCGCCGCCTCCTCGTCCCCGCCGAAGACGCGACACAGCAGCGCGACGACCGCGTCGAGCTCCTTCCCGTGCGCGTCGACGTAGACGAGCGTTTTCCAGAGATCCGGCAGCAGCTCCTCGAGCCAATCGCGATTCGCGATCACGTCCGCGCGGAGCTCCGGATACTTCCCTTTGAACTGCTCGTACTCGCCGCACGCGGCGCCGACCTTCTGCGTCAGCTCCGGCGACACCGCCAGTCGCGACGACCCACAACCCACAGCCGCCAGACAGAGAACGACCAGAGCGACCCACGTGATCACGTGTCGCATCGTTGACCCCCTTCGTTGTTGTTCGTTTATCGGCCGACACTGCGCCGGCGCGACGTGCGCACCGCGCCCGCGTCCGGCGTGATCAGCCACTCGAGGAGCTCGCCCGTTTTCCAGTCGAGCCGAGAATGACGATCCGCCCACTCGCGCCGCCCCGCCTGGTCCAGCCGCGCGTTGATCGTTTCCCAGGTGATCAGACCCGGCACGACCTCCGGATCCCTGGTCGAAACGAAAATCTCACCGTTCCACCCGTCACCCAGGCCGGCGCAGCACCGCGGAGCGACGGACCATCGCCCATCGATCCACGTCGACGCCGCCGGCACGAAAAAATCGTGTCCGAGAAACGTCGGCTCGAGCCGGCGCGACCAGTCGCAGCGGATCCGATAGGCGAGGCGACCCGTCGCGAACAGCTCCGCGACGGCCGCCGTCGCCCGATCGATCAGCTCCTGCACAGGCCAAAAGGCGCGCGCGTAGACGTCCGGATCCGACCAGAGCTCGCCCCAGCGGCGCAGGTCCTCCGGATCCGACGACGTCGCGCGCCCGCACCTCGAGAGAAATGCCGGCGTCATGGCGCGTCGGCCGTCACGCCGTCGATCTTCCCGGCCGCGATCAGCCAGTCGATCAGCCGCTTTCGAGAAATCAGCCCCTCCGGCTTCGCGCCCGAGTACGTGATGAACGCGCGCAGCGCCGCCGACGCTTCGTTCGCCGGAGGCGACGTCACGTCTTCCGGCGCGCCCACCAGGTTGACCGTCCCGTACTTGCTTTCACCGTTCGCGAACAGCTGATACGTCACCGTGATTTGCGCCGGCTGAGGAAGCAGCGGCGCCCCGGGTTCCTTCGCCGCGAACGAAATCGAGACGTTCGTGACGACGAGCTTTTCGAAGACCGGCGCGGCCGGCTGCACCGCGACCGTTGCCTGAGCGAATGCAGAGCAGGCGACGAGGAGAACGACGAGAGTCAGAAACAGTCGTTTCATTGTGAAATCCCTCACTTTCCGATGCAGTGGTATGAAACGAGATAGTTCGACGCGGCAGTAAGTGCCACCGCGTTGTTGTCCCACTTGAAATAAGCCGCGGTCGTCGACAACCCGTTGCCGATCACTGTCGCTCGCGCGTTCCACGTTCCGCCAGCGTTTGCCAGCATTGCGACGCACACCGGCAGGTTGGTCCCGAGCGCGCCGTTTGACGTCGAGAACGTCAGAGTAATGTCGCCTGTAGCCGCGATTCCGGCGCCGCCAGGAGTCACGACGAGGTTGCCTGCCAGGTCCGACGATCCCGCCTGCACCGTCACCGTCCCCGTTGCCCCGATCCCCGTCGATGCGACCGTCGGCGTCGCGGATCCGGTCACGATCCGGCCAGTCCCGACGGACCGCACCATATTCCCGGCTCCACCGATAACCATAGCGTTGTCGGTGACTGGCAAAAAGTGCCCATAATTCGACCAAAACCATTTGTTACTAAAGACGTTAGCGGCGTTGCCGCTAACACCAGGACCGGCAGTCGCAACATACAGAAAGCCACTGCCGCCGGTCCCCACTCCCGCGCCCGTCTTTAACACAGCGGCCGCCCCTGCCGTATCGACGGTCGCCCCTCCCGGCGTAACAGAGGGGGCGAGGTTGTGCGTGTAACCGATTGGTGACGCACTGTTAACGCCCCACTGGGGGTTTCCGGCGGCAGCGCGATAGACCGCAACGTCAGACGCTGCTCCAAGATACAGACCCGATGAAGTCCCCTGCAAAAGCAGGTCGTAGTCGGTAAACCGTGCTCGCTG
Source organism: Thermoanaerobaculia bacterium (assembly GCA_049298815.1). Lineage (GTDB taxonomy): Bacteria > Acidobacteriota > Thermoanaerobaculia > Gp7-AA8 > Gp7-AA8 > JBAQWH01. The sequence continues at coordinate 2,382 of JBAQWH010000055.1, forward strand.
CACTGCGGCGAGGGAGATATTGAGGCCCGTGGTCGTCTGACTAAGCCCGTATCCAGCAGTACCAACAACCAGCGCCGGAACCGCCGCCGTCCCGTTCGGCAGCAGGAGGGAGCCGGCGAACGTCGCCGCCCCGCTGTTCCCCAGCGTCAACCGCGTATCGACTGCCGTGTTCGTCGCCGGGATCGCATCGGTCCCCGTGGCGAGGTTGTCCGTGAGCGTCGTCCCCGTGTTGTTCGCGACGTTCCCGACGAGCAGCCACGGACCGCCGTCCTTCGACCGATAGATTTTCCGCCAGAGCGTCCCCGTGTACCCGCTGATCGGAATCACCGTCAGGTCAATCTGCCCAGCGACCGCTTTGTCGACGACCGTCACGGCATTCGACGCCGAGCTCCCCGTCGTCTCGCCGCCTGCAGTCGTATAGGTGACCTTGTACGTGTAGACGCCCGGATCCAGATTCCCAGGCGTCGCCGCCTTGAGCGTCGCCGTCGGCGCGCTCGCCGGCGGCATCGCCGTCGCGGCGTAGATCAGGTCACCGCTTGCGTTGAGCGTCCAGCGCCCGTAATAGCCCGACGTCCCGTTCAGGATGCGCAGCGCGCCCTGAAAGTCCGCCGTTCCCGTCACGGCATCGCCGGCGACGTTGAAATAACGCGCGTCGTTCGTCGGAAAGAACTCCTCCGCCGATGCGCCGAGCTTGATCACCTGCGCCTGAGCCGAGAACACACAAAGCAGCAGCAGGAGCGCGATTACACCTCGCCTCATGAATGCACCTCTTCCCTTTCTATTCTGTGATTCGCTGACGCGCGTCAGGCTGACGCGCGCGTGACTTCGATCCAGACCTTTTCCCCGCGCCCGATCGCCTCCGCGATGCGCCCCTGCACGTCGCCCAGCGCGAGCCTCGAGCTCGTCACCCGATCCCCGTCCCGCCCCAGCCCGACCAGGATGCAACCCGCCGTGTCGCCCGTCCCGTTGCCGGCGTGGATCCGGATGCCGCTGAAATTCCGCACCTCGAGCAGCTCCGGCAGGACCTTCCCGAACCGGCTCGAGCGCGTCAGCACGACGCGATACCGGCCGGCCGGAATCGCCGTCTCCCCTGGCACCTTCCGCCCCTCGTCCTCCGGCGTCGACGGATCGTCGACCCGCACCGGATCCTCGAGCGTGTAGCAGCGCCGCGACCCGTCGACATAGAGCCGGCCGAACGTCCGCCGGCCGTTGCAGTCGAACCGCGCTAACTCGAGCTCCATCACCGCCGCCCGTCCGGTCCCTCGACCGACATGCCGACCTGACGCATTTCCACGCGCTCGACGCGCCGATCGATCGCCTCGAGCTGCTGCCGCATCGCCTCGAGACGCACCGCGACGACCTCGAGATCCGACGCCGCCCCTTCCTTCGACTTCGCGCGATCGCCGACCGAATGCAATTCCGCCTCGAGACGCCGGAGCTCGAGCGTATGCGCCTCGACGCGCGCAACGAGCCCATACCAGACGCCCATCGCGACAATCAGCGTCGAGACGAGCCAGACGACCACGCCCGCCACCTTCCCGACGTCGACCTCCCACCAGCGCGGCCGCGTCTCCCGCGTCTCGCTCCGCTGATCGATCATCGCCGGCGCGCCGCCGTACGACGGCCTCCCGTCCCCACCATTTCCATTCCCGCGAACGGAAATCCGCCCATTCGGTTCCATCGGACCGACCTTTCCCGCGTCACTCCCGCGGCGTTTTTCTCTTACGTGACGATGAAAAAGCCGGCGCGCTCAACGCCGGCGACCGTGAGCGAATACGTGCCGGGCGCACAATCCGCAGCGGCGACCACCTGTAGCGTGATCAGCGTCGCCGTGATCACCTGTGCCACAGAATCCGTGATTTTCGGCGACCCGTACGCCGGCGCCGTCACCAGTCCGACCCCGCGAATCAGCACCGCTTTCGCCGCGCCCCCGGCCTCGAGGTCCACCGACTCCGGAATCTGCGTCACCGCCTCGCCGGCCAGCGTCACCGTGTCCGACGTCCGACTGACCGGAATCGTCGACGTCGGCGCCACCGCCAACACCCAGCC
>JBAQWH010000056.1:0-14055 GCA_049298815.1 Thermoanaerobaculia bacterium
TTCGACGTCGAAGCCGGCGAGACGGCTAACTCGCCGCTGCAGCCGACGTCAACCGCTCCGCATTCATCGTAGGTGCTACGATCTCGCGTGCGGTTGCCGCGGCTGAGCGGCAGGGCCGTTAGCCGCCTGGCCGCTCCGCCGCACTCGGTCCGATACACTCTTCCGATGGCAACTCCTCGAAACGCCTTCCTGGGCCGGTGGAGAATCACCTCGATCGCTGGCTGGGACAAGTCGGATATCGATCTCCTCGGGCCTGCGTACATCGAGTTCGTTCCACGGAATGACGGCGACTTCCAGTTCTCCGCAGTGACCGGCCAGATCGACTATCGCGTCTCAAGCGAAGCTGACGGGCCCATCATCGAATGGGCGTGGGTTGGCGATGACGACGGGAGTGAGACGTCCGGACGCGGATGGGCGGTACGCGAAGGTGAGACACTGGTTGGAACAATCTTCATGTTCGGAGGCGACGATTTTCGGTTTGAAGCTTCGGCAGCGAAACCCCGGCGCACCTCACGCGGCGGCTAACTTGCGCATGCAGCGGACTTCGGCCCGCCGCGACGTTTAGAATAACTTCACCTTCTGCGCGTGCGGGCCGAAGCCGCTGATGCGCAGATCCGTTGGGCGGCAGAACATGTCATACATTCTCGTCGCGGTCCTGCTGTTCGTAGATTGCCACGGCAGCGCGGCAGCCCCGCAGGCGACAGACATCTGCGCAGTAGTCGCCGAGCCTCAAGTGTTCGATGGCCGGCGCATCACACTCACTGCATACGCTGCACCGCAACCGCACTACAACATCGGGCTCGGCGATTCGCGCTGTTCAGGAATGATCGCTCTCGCGATTCCCTCCTCGATGGATGGGATGCGAGACATCCGCCGTTTTCGGACCCGTCTTTGGCGTGGCTTCCCAGGTACCGTCGGTCAGCCCCGCGCCACCGGCACGTTCACGGGAACGTTCCATGTGGCGGCACAGGGTCCGCCGAAGCGAACACTCGTTCTCGATCGCCTCGAGCACATCGCACCTGTGGACTCATCAACGAAGAAGTAGGTGGTGGCGAACTGCCGCCCAACTCGCAGTTGCAGCGGACTTCGGCCCGCCGCGACGTTTAGAATGGCTTCACGCTCTGCGCGCGCGGGCCGAAGCCGCTGAACTGCAGGGCCGTTAGGCGGCAGAAGACCACGTGCTCCACGAACTTCTAGAAATCACGTGTACGGGCGAGTTCGAGGACAACGGAACCCTCGCACTCCAGTCGAGCACGTGGCGCGACGACGCTCTCGAACTCGGATTTCGTGTTGATCACGGAACGGGCGTCATCAGTTTCTGGACCGTTCAGTGTTCCGGCGTCATCGAATATGCCTTGCGAGATGCTCATTACCAGATTGGTTTGAACATCTGTGAAAGCGACCATCCGGTGATTGACCAACACACCGAGTCGCGGGAAGGCGTCTACATCTCGAAGGCTCCCAAGTCATCCGACACCGTCGTGGGGCAGCTCTGGGCCGCACACGTCAGAAGGGTGGACGACTGGATCTCATTCGATAGGTATCTGAACACCGAAGTGCTGCTGCAGACCCTACTTGAATCCGGGAACGCGCTCATTGCGTCAGCTCCGGCCTTTCTTGCGTCGGCGTACCTCCAAGTCCTCGAATCAAATCGGTGCGCGCCGAGCCGTGTTCCGGCTGGTCCAGCTCGCGCTTCGTCCGCTCGGCTCGTTCACTTCGGAGACTCGTACGTGGTGGCGGCGCGGGTGACAGCATCTCGGTCTGCCGGCTATTAATAACTCGGCCGCTGCACCGGACGCCGACCGCTGCGTTACCGTGCTCCGAGTTGTGCCATCATCGCGTCGCGGTCGGCGCCGGTGAGCGGCAGGCCGTTAGGCGCGTATGACCGAAGACCCGGACTGGTTCGAGCGCGAGCAGTTGCACTTCGCGGCCGCCGACGGAGATGTGGAACGCATGAAGGCGCTCGTGGCGTCCGGGTTCCAGGTTGATGCGTTCGACGAACTCGGCTTCACCCCACTCCATCACGCCGTCAAGACGGAACACCTCGCAGCGATCGAGTACCTGATTTCTGTCGGAGCAAACGTCAACTCCCGTGATGAAACCAGGATCGGCAATTCGCCGCTTGCTGAAGTTGCCGCCACGTGCTCCCTGGCTGTTGCACGCTTGCTCATCGATGCCGGTGCCGACCCTTCGCTTCCTGGTTGGATGCAGTTGTCTGCGTTGGATCTCGCCGAACGACGGAAGCGGGGTGATGGCCCTGCGGTCTACGCACTGCTCACCCGAGCTTCAAGCCGAGAACGCGCCTAACTCGCAGTTGCAGCGGACTTCGTCCCGCCGCGACGTTTAGAATGGCGCCACGCTCTGCGCGCGCGGGCCGAAGCCGCTGAACTGCAGGGCCGTTAGGCGGATCGCCGGATCGCTCGTTGTGAGCACACATGAATAGCGTCATGGAGGCGCAGGCCACGCCGTGGATGGCGCTTTGCTTGGCGCCGGTCTTCTGGATTCTGGCAAGCGTGGCCCTCTCGGTGATCGGGGGATGGTCACGTCTAGCGTCTGTCTATCGCGCCACGATATGGCCAGAGCACGGCTACGTCTGGAAGGGCCAGTCTGGTGCGATGAGGTTCGGAACTCACTACGGCGGCTGCTTGAACATAGCCGCTGATCAGAACGGCCTCTATCTGAAGCCATTTCTACTCTTCCGCATCGGCCATCCGCCTCTCTTCATCCCGTGGAATCACGTCGCCGCCACGGAGAAGACGACGTGGTTCATGAAGCGTCTCGCCCTCTCGTTCCGGGATGCGGAGGACGTTCCCGTCGTTCTCTCGGGTACGCTGGGGCGAGAAATACTCACCTCCGTCGGAGAGCATGCCCGAATTCGCGAATCCGCCTAACTCGCGCATGCAGCGGACTTCGGTCCGCCGGCACCTTAGAATGACTCTTTAGGTTCTGCGCGTGGCGGGCCGAAGCCGCTGAACCGCAGGACGTTAGACCGCTTCAACATGGGCAGGCGTTTCTTCTTTTTTCGTCCCGGTGAGGAACCTCGAATGTTGGCGAGGTGCCAGTTCGGAATCGATGAAGCCGGACGATGCGGAGCGATGTTCACGTACCCGATTCGCGGATACCCATGGCGACGAAACGTGATCAGGACCTTCGAGTTTGAAATCGCGAAAGCTGATCGGGACCTGGTGTTCCGGGAAGTGGCGCGGCTGAGAGCAGAGCACCCGAGCGAATGCCTGTCGGACGACCAGCTATGGAGCGACCACTCGGAGAAGGCGAACGGTATCAGCCGAGACAAGCTTTCAGGAACTCTCTGCGTGACCATCGCCATCTACGGAACTTCCGGCGAGAAACATGAGTACTTCTCGATGCGTGAAGACTCAGAAGCTCTCCTTGGCTCGGCAATGTACAAGATCATCACAGAGCTCATCGCGCCGCACGAGCAGCTGCCCGAAAACTCGCGTGCGGTCTAACTCGGCCGCTGCACCGGACGCCAACCGCGCCGCGGTTGTCCCGAGTTTGCTACTCTTCGCGTGCGGTTGGCGCCGGTGAGCGGCAAACCGTTAGGCGACGTGGGCGGAACCATGAAATCGGTGTTCATCCTGTGGCACTCACACGAGTACTCCGACGGATCCGAAAGTGAACAGCTCATCGGCGTCTACGCGTCCCGAGCCGATGCCGAGGCCGCACGGACCCGCGTCGGTGACAAACCTGGCTTCGTCGACCATCCGAATGACTTCATCATCGACGAGTACGAGATCGGCAAGGACAACTGGATAGAGGGCTACGTTCACATGGCGTGAGCGTCGCCTGACATCAAGAGCCAGTTGCAACGCTGACGTGGTGCGTATACGTACTGCGTGCTCAACGAAGCGCCCAGGGACGGCGCAAGCGTGAGTTCGGTGTCGTACCTTTGCAGCCGTAGAGGTCGCCCTTTCCTTCGGCTGGATCGATGGCCAAAAGAGGAGCGACGACGACAGGTGCTGGTTGCAGCGGCCTCGTGAGCGCGTCGAAGAAATAGCCCGGCCTTGCATGTCGCGGAGGTCTGTGGTTAGATACTGAACCATATGGTTCACTATCAGAACGCTCACCTCGATGCCTCCTTCGCGGCGCTGGCGGACGTTACCCGTCGCGGCGTGCTCGAGCAGCTGGGTCGGGCCGAAGCATCCATCACGGAGCTGGCCGGGAAGTTCGGCATGACCCTCACCGGCATGAAGAAGCACGTCGGCGTCCTTGAGGAGGCGGGGCTCGTGGTCACGGAGAAGATCGGCCGCGTACGCACCTGCCGGGTCGGCGCGCGCCGGCTGGAAGAAGTGGCGGCGTGGATTGAGCGGTATCAACAGCTCTGGGACGCGCGATTCTGCGAGCTGGACAAGGTCGTCGAGGAATTGAAACGGAAGGAGAAGCTGGATGGAAGCAGGAAAACAAAGTGAGGCCGCAATGAAACGGACGACGGTGCAGAGGACATCGGATCGCGAGCTCGTCGTCACGCGCACGTTCGACGCCCCCGCGCGCCTCGTGTTCGAAGCGTGGTCCAACCCCGAGCTGTTCAGGAAGTGGTGGGTGCCGAAGTCGATGGGCATGACGCTGCGGTCATGCGAAATGGACGTGCGCACCGGCGGCAGGTACCGCCTCAACTTCGGCGACGGCATGGACTTCTTCGGCCGTTACATCGAGGTCACGCCGCCCTCGCGCATCGTCTGGACGAATGAGGAGGGGGGCGCCGATGGCTCGGTGACCACCGTGACCTTCGAGGAGAAGGATGGCCGGACGTTGCTGGTCATGAGCGAGCTCTATCCGTCGAAGGAAGCGCTCGACGCGGCCGGCACCGGCGCGGCAGACGCCACACACGAAACGTTCGCGCAACTGGACGAGCTGCTAGCCACGCTCCCCCGGTAGTCTTTCGCGATCGACTGGCGCCGCCTTGCGCCAGTCGATCGGGCCGTAGAATCGCTGGTGCAGAAGATCTGCTTAAAACAAAACGAAGTCCAGGATGGCGAGCGTTGAGAGTTTCCTGTCCTCGATCGAGAACGAGGTCAGCCGCAACGACTGCCGGACGCTCGTCGAGCTCATCGCGGCCACGGGGGAGCCCCCGGAATGTGGGGGAGGGAGCATCGTCGAATTCGTTGGTGTCGGCTTCATCGTCATTGGCGCCGCAGTCCTATTGTGTGTCAGGTAGTGGCACGTGCCGCCCAACTCGCGCATGCAGCGGACTTCGGCCCGCCGGCGACTTAGAATGACTCTTCAGGTTCAGCGCGGGGCGGGCCGAAGCCACTGATGCGCAGAACCGTTGGGCGCTGAGGGAGCACGCATGAGCAAGATTGAAGCGCGTTCCTCCATCATCGAGGGGCTTGGCATCTTCGCGACGACCGCCTTCGGCCCGGGTGACCAGATCGCAGCGGTCCACGTCGTGCGGGAGGTGACGGCCGAAACGCCTATCCGCCCGGAACTCGGTGAGCGAATCGAACACTGCGCATACCCCAACGGGAAGACAGTGCTGATCGCGTTTCCCGAGCGTCACGTGAACCATTCCTGCGATCCGAACGCATTCGAGAAGTTCGAAGGAGAACGATCGTGTTTCGTAGCTCTCCGCCCAATCGACGTGGGCGAGGAGATCACGATCGACTACAACGTCAACATCACGATGGGAACGTCGTGGCCGTGCCACTGCGGAGCCGCTAGATGCCAAGGGCGGGTAGAAGGCGAGTTCTTCAACCTGCCGATCGACCGGCAACGCGAATATCGACCGTTGCTTGCGGAGTGGTTCGTTCAAGGAAACCGCGAACGGATTTCCGCGCTGGATCAATCCGCGCCCAACTCGCGCATGCAGCGGACTTCGGCCCGCCACGACGTTTAGAATAACGTCACGCTCTGCGCGCGCGGGCCGAAGCCGCTGATGCGCAGAGCCGTTGGGCGGCAGAATTGAGATACCTCGCAACGCTACTCGCTCTCACGCTGGCGTGTTCTGGCGACGACCAAATGGCATCGCTGCTGCCGCCAAAACAGACCGATCAAACCGTAGCTCTCAGGCATCACGATCCCACGGGCGAGTTTCTGAAGGCGAATCCCAAGCCCGACGCCGCCTCAATCGGCTGTTTCCAGGTGCAACCGCGGGAACCGGTGCCGCCGACGTGGCGACCACTCCCACGCCGGGTTCAACTAACGTCATCGCCGAAACCCTCTAGATCCGCCCCTATTCACGTGTCCTATGTAGTCGCGTCCAAAGATCCCAATCAACCGGCTCGTCCATTCTGGTCGTGGACTCCGCTTGCGAACCGGCGAGCGACGATGAGCTTGAGCGATGGCTTCTCAGGGTGGTACATCGAACTATCATCGGTGCCGACGGGCTTTACCGGCAGCGCCACCTGGTACACCGATACCGCCCCCATTCGTCACCACCCAGACATCCGTGTCGTACTGGCAAGAACTGCCTGCGAGTAACGTGCTGCCGCCTGACTAAGCGGACTTCGGCCCGCCAACGTTCTAGAATGCCTCAAGCTCTGCGCGCGGGCCGAAGCCGCTGAACCGCAGAGCCGTTAGCCGCCTGAATGACCTGCATCCTACGAGTGTCCGGAAAACAGTTCGACGCGCGTTCATACGCTCAACGGACGACTCTTCCGGTCGTTAGCGCCTATGTTCGAGGCGAGCCGCGACTACCGCGCACGAAACCGACCGGCAAGAAGCACCTGACATCCGGAGTGAATATCGAAGTCTCGGACGCCGACTTCACGAATCTCAAACGACAAATCCGAGATGCGGTGTCCTTCCTTGCTCGCAATCGGCTGGCTCTCCGACGTCTCGCACGAATCGCGGGAGTCGAGGAGTTGACACTGGACTTCGGCATTGCTGAGCGAGATGTCGGTGCCCAGTTCGACTACTTTCCGCCGGAGTTAATCACGGCGGCCGGATCGCACGGAATCGGCATCGAGATCTCCCGCTATCGCACAGACCACGGCGCCTGACTAGGGCATGCAGCGGACTTCGGCCCGCCGGCAACTTAGAATGTGTCTTCAAGCTCTGCGCGTGCGGGCCGAAGCCGCTGATGCGCAGGGTCGTTAGCTGCTTCGTGCCGAACGACGATTCGGCGTAGCATCCTGCCGTGAGCCCGACCATCTTCCGGGAAGGTCCGTACCGGTTCTTCTTCTTTTCGCGCGAGGAGCCGCGGGTGCACGTGCACGTCGCCTCGACCGAAGGTGAGGCGAAGTTCTGGCTCTCACCAGGAGTCGAACTCGCTGAGAACCACGGCATCCCCGAACGCGAGATCAGCAAGGTTGCTACAATTATTCGCAATCATGAGCAGCAACTCCGCGACGCATGGCTTCGGCACTTCGAACGTTGAGGTGACCAACATCTCTCGGCACGGCTTCTGGGTCTACCTCGGAGCGCGGGAGTTGTTCGTGCCGTTCAGCAGCTTCCCTTGGTTCGCGGACGCGCCGATTGCGAAGATTCTGCACGTCGAGTGGCCCAGCCCCGATCACCTATACTGGCCCGACCTCGACGTTGACCTCTCGATCCGCTCGATCGAACATCCCGAAGAGTTCCCTCTCATCGCCGACCGCAGCTGACTCGCGGTTGCAGCGGACTTCGACCCGCCGGCAAACTAAAATGACTCTTCAGGTTCTGCGCGTGGCGGGTCGAAGCCGCTGAACCGCAGGGTCGTTATGCGCTCCGAATCTCATGGACTTCAGCATTTGTCACGATTGCGGTGAGCCCAGCGTCTGGGGCGGTGCGATCGTCCTCGCGTTGCTCATCGCCGCTGCCGTAGCCACGGGCTACCTGGCTGCGCGAATCAGCGCCCGATATCGGCAGGTCTTGGCCGGCTCAGCGCTCACCACCGTAATCACGATTGCCGTCGGCGTCAGGGTCTGGATCGCAACTGATTCGGTGTGGGCGGTGTTGCCGTTCTTTGCCGTCTTCGCCGGGCTGTTTCATCGTCGAACACCCGTACCCTCCATTCTGCCACCACGCGGCTAACTCGCGGTTGCAGCGGACTTCGACCCGCCGGCAATTAGGATGACTCTCCAGGTTCTGCGCGTGGCGGGCCGAAGCCGCTGAACCGCTGATCCGTTGGGCGACGAAGCGAGAACTCCACCGGCCGCCCTTCGTACATTCCTGAATGAGGCGCCCTCTGTTGGTCGTTGCACTTCTTGCTGCTTCGGCTGTGCCGCTACTTGGTTGCCATGAGCCCGCGCGCTCGGAAATCGCGGCCGCGCAGAGACGACTCGATGACGGTGTCTGGAAGAGTGTGATTCTTGGCGATTCTGTGGCACATGGAGCCGGTGACGAGAGGGCAATCGGGATTGCGGGTTACCTAGCGGCAGAACTCAGGTCGGGAACTTCAGAATCGTTCGTGCCCGTGAACCTTGGACTGAACGGCGCTCGAACCCAGAATGTAGCGGCGTTGCTGCGTCGTGCCGATGCTCGGTCACAGATCACAACTGCCGACATGGTCGTGATTTCACTTGGAGGAAACGACCTCTACGGAGATTCGCGCGCACGGATCATGAGTCGCCTGCTCCCCGCGATTCAACGGGAGCGCACGAGTGCGAAGGTTGCACGCCTGGTCGAACAGGTCCAAGAGCTCAATCCGGCCGCTCGAATCTTCGTGCTCGGTCTCTACAACCCGTATCCGAAGAGCACACTCGCGCCGTAGCTGAACACCCAGATCAATCTCTGGGACGGAACGCTGATTCAGCGCTTGGCGACCAAGCAGAAAGTCACCGTCATCAGAATTGCCGATCTGCTCGCGAGAACCGATCGCATCAGTCCCCTCGATCATTTCCATCCGGGCAGCCAAGGGTATCAAGCGATCGCTCGGCGGATTGCCGAAACGCTCTGAGGGCACGGCGTCGCCCAACTCAGCCGCTGCACCGGACGAAGCCCGCGTCACGATCTTGGTAACTTGATAGAGTTGCGCGTGCGGGCCGAAGCCGCTGAAGCGCAGATCCGTTGAGCGGACGAGCGGACCAACAAGTCGTGACCGATCGAAGGGTTTTAAGTCCCGCGGAGTTTTGGCGAAGGTACGACGATATCGAATCGCGTCTGACCGCGCCTCTTAGCGAGCGCATGCTCGACCTGGCAGGAGTTGGCACAGGCATGCGCGTGCTGGACCTGGCGACCGGACGAGGCGAGCCGGCGCTGCGGGCTGCGCAACGAGTAGCCCCCGATGGTCTCGTGGTCGGTGTCGACCTGGACGACGGGGTATTGGAGATCGCGAGGGAAAAGGCACGTCAGAGTGGAATATCGAACCTCGACCTTCGCTCGGCAGATGCGGCGGTCTCTCATGACGTCCCATCGAACTTTTTTCACGCGGTGACAGCTCGGTGGGGATTGATGTACATGTCCGCCCCGATCGCTGCTCTGGTGAATGCCAACAAGGCGCTGCTGCCGACAGGCGTGTTGGTCGCAGCTCTGTGGGCCGAGCCCGACCGGGTACCGTATTACACGCTTCCGAGGCGGCTACTGGAGCGCTACCGTGCGGTACCGGGCATCGACCCCGAAGCGCCCGGACCATTTCGCTATGCAGACCGTGAGCAGATCACTCGCGACTTCGCTGCTGCAGGACTGTCGCTCGACCACGTCGAGGAGATGGAAGTCACCGTCTTCCAGGCGGAGACGGACGCGGAAATGGTCGACTGGGTGCGACCCTTGGGCCTGACCCGACTATTGAACGAGCTGCCGGAAGACATCCAACGCGCTTGGGAACTGGACCTGGGTAGTGAACTGCGGCGGAGGGGCGCGGGCGGATTGCTGCGACTGGGAGGCGTGACTCGGATTGTTCGTGCGCGCAGGACCTGATGCTCCAGAGGCGCCGCCCAACCGGCCGTTGCAACGGCCGGGCGCGCCGGTCGCTGCGCTCCCTCTCGCGCCCGCCGCTGAACGGCAGTACCGTTAGCCGCCCCGCATGAGAAGCGCGTTTCGGTCGGTTGCCTTCATGTTTCTCGTTGCCTGCTCATCGGCACGAGCTCCTCTGGACTCGCCAGAGCTCCTCATAGATATCTCGATACGAGAGCCTTTCAGGGGCGTCTACCGCTACACGATCAGCTTCACGCCCGGCGAAGCGACCGGCCACGTCCGAGAGAGCGGAATTCTGACGCGTGAGCGGCGGCTTGCGCCGCAGGACGTGCTTTGGCTGACCAATCTTGCTGAGACCAAGCTCTTGAGTCTGAGGACAATCGACAACTCGTCGTGTTCGGATTGCCTTGAGACCGACATGGTGGTTCGCGTTGGATCTCGGACGAGCACGGTGCGCCTGGTCACGGGCACTCACGAACCGTCGATTCAGAAGGTGCTCACGCGAATCTGGCCAGGCGGCTGACTTTGCGCTGCAGTCGACGCCAACCCGCGCCGGGTGAGTCGTAGTTTGCTACTCTCTCGCGTGCGGGTTGGCGCGGCTGATGCGCAGATCCGTTAGCTGCTTCGGGTCTGAGGAGCGACTACGAACATGTTTGGTGGTATCGCACCAATTGAAATCACGGGCGTCCTGTTTTCCGTCGCGGTTCTCGTGGCGCTGGTGACGTGGCTTGCCGCGCGGATTCTTCGACGCCTCGGCTTCCCAGCCTGGCTCGCCTTCCTCGTAGCAGTTCCACTACTCAATATCGGCTTGCTGTACTTCGTCGCATTCACTCCTCCTCCGACGGATCCGTCGAGCCGGGATCGCAGCTGACTCGTGGTTGCAGCGGACTTTCGGCCCGCTACGACGTTCAGAATGATTTCCAGGTCTGCGCGTGCGGGCGAAGCCGCTGACGCGCAGATCCGTCAGCCGGCGAAAGGTAACCAATGTTCCGGAACCCACGCTACGTGATCGCAGTACACGACCTTGTCGGTACCGCACGCTTCTACCGTGACGTGTTGGGTTTCGCGGTGCACGAGATTGGCGATCCAGGATGGGTGTTCCTGGTTCGCGACGCGTGTTTCATCATGGCTGGGAGATGTCCGGAGTCCTTGCCTCCGAGAGAGCTCGGTGACCACTCGTATTTCGCGTACGTCGAAGTCGACGCCGTCGCGGAGCTATATGAATCCGTCCGAGACCACGGAGTGGAAATCGTGAAGCCTCTGACGCCGGAGCCGTGGGGGATGATCGAGTTTGGACTCCGAACCCCCGAGGGTCACCGCATGATGTTCGCTTCGCAGATTGCCGCCGGCTGAGTTCAGGTTTGAACTACGACACGGTCGGGTCATAGTGTTCGCCGAGACGCTCCATCGTGTCGCGCAGCTGGATCGCTTCATCGCCCGTCTGTTGAGGCGATCGTCGATCTCGTCGCAGTCAGCCTGTGTCAACCCGCCATCGAGAGTCGCCTGGGCAGGTACTGGCGTCCCAGCCAGGCGGTCTTGATGCCCCCCCGCAGCAATCTCGATGAGGTCGCTGCCGTCGCGGGAGACCGTCCACATTCCGGACGGCTGCCGACCTGCGGACGGCCCGATGGAGTTCAAGGGCCATTAACTGCAGCCCACTGAGATATTTAGCCGCACCAACCCGGCGGCGAGCACCTTGCTCAGACAGAGGGCATGGCTGCTGTCAAAAAACGGATTCTCATCGTCGAAGACAACCCGTGCTTCCTCGGCATCCTCGCGCGCCTGCTCAAGCCATGGAACGCCGAGATCTCGAGCACCTTGTCGGGCGCCGAGGCGATCGGTCTTCTGGAGGGCCGTGAGTTCGACCTGATCCTCATCGATCTGCAGCTCCCTTCCGGCGACGGGCCACAGCTTCTCGATTTCGTCTCAGCGAGGAAGGAAGCGCTCATGTCTCGCTGCCTGATCGTGACGGGTTTTCCCGGCTTCGGAAAAGCGCTGAGCGACATCCCGGTCGTCCCGAAGACGAACCTCGTCGAGCTCGGGCCGCATCTTCTTCGCGTGATCGGCCGTCCGGCCTTGAACGAAGTGGCGGTGCTCGCATGAGCGCTGCGGCGCCGGTCCCTGTACGTTCGCTGGCTGTCCGATGCGAGCACTGCTCGAACCGCTACGACGTCGCGCTCGCGACGATCTGTGATTGTGTTTCGAACCATCGGACGCTCCTCTGCCCCTTCTGCGACACCTGTTCGTGCAGCGGCCGCGCTGTCGAAGTGCGTGAACACTTCGCCACGGTCCCTGCAGTTGCGCTCCGGCACGCGAGAGAGCAGAAGATGAATGAGCGGCGGCCAACCGCGACCACCAGTGAGCTCCGGCGGCCGCTCGTCGTCGTTGCCGACGACGACTTCGACATCCGCGCCATCGTGAAGCGCGTGCTCGAGCAGCGCGGCTACGGCGTCGTCGCGGTGGAGAACGGGGAGCAGGCGTGGGAGGCGATCCAGCAGCTTCATCCCGACATCGCGCTCCTCGACGGGCTGATGCCTAAGGCGGATGGCCGGGTCGTCGCGCGCCGAGTCAAAGACGATCGTTCGCTCACGACGAAGTGCGTGCTCTTGACGTCCCTCTACACCTCCGTTGCTCAGAAGAGCGAGGCATTCCGGCTCTTCGGGATCGACGCCCACCTGTCGAAGCCGGTGTCGCCCGAGCTTCTGGACGAAACCCTCAAGAGACTGCTGTCAGAATGCGCGTGAGGACACGCCCATCCGATGAGTGAGACAGCAATCGCTACGCAGTTCGTCGCAATCAGCCGCTTTCGGGTCAGCAACGGCATGGAGCGGAGCGTCTATGACGCGTTCATCGCACGACCGCGCATGGTCGACGACGTTTCCGGCTTCATCCGCATGGACGTCCTCTGCCCGCAAGCCGATGCCGCCGAGTTCTGGCTCGTCACGGTCTGGCAGGACGAGGAGGCTTTCCGCTCCTGGCACACGAGCCACCTCTATCGCGACTCGCACGCCGGGATCCCGAAAGGCATCAAGCTCGATGCAGCGGTGACCGAGCTCCGGACCTTCGTCCGCATCCCGACCTGACTCACGCGTTCGCGTGCGGCGCGTTGCTCGCCGCGTCAGCGCCCGTGGTCAGGCTGCGGTTCCCGGGGAGCACGACTGTGAACGTCGATCCGCTCCCCTGCCGGCTCTGCACTTCGATCTTCCCGCCGTGAGCCGAGACGATGCGGCTGACGATCGCGAGCCCGAGGCCGGTGCTCGACTCGTCGCCTGTGGGAATCGGCCCGACTCGCGCGAACGGCTTGAACAGCTTCGCGATCTCATCACTGTCCATCCCCACGCCGAAGTCGGTCACGGACATCCAGACGCCGCCGTCATCGGTCGGGCCAGCAGTCACCTTGATGTGGGCCTTCCGATGAGAGAACTTGATCGCGTTCGTCACGAGGTTGTTCAGCACCTGCCCCATCTTCCGCCGGTCGGCGACGATCTTCGGCGTGTCGGGGTCGACGGCCTTCGCGATAGGAGTGTCCTTGCGCGCCGCGACGAACCTGCAGCCTTCGATCACGTCGGAGAGCAGGGCGTCGACGGAGAGCTCGACCAGCTCGAGGCGGACGACGCCGCTCTCGATCGCGGAGAAATCGAGAACGTCCTCGACGAGCTCGAGCATCGTCTCGGCGCTCAGCCTGATCGTGGTGACCATGTCGAGATGGTCGGCTGACAGGACGGCGGCATCCTCGAGGAGGAACGCGCTGTAGGCCAGGACGGCGGCGAGCGGGTTGCGGAGGTCGTGCGCCGCCATGCCGAGGAGCTGGTTCTTCTGCTCGTTGAGCCAGCGCAGCTCGGCGTTCGAACGCGCGAGCTGGCGGTGCGCCGTCGCGAGCTCGTTGTTGACCCGCGCGAGCTCCGCCCACATGTCGATGCTGCGCCCGTCCGTCTCGATCGACGCAAGAATCATCTTCGCAAGGCTGCCGATCTGAGGCAGCGTGTCGATCCGGTCGCAGCACGCTCGCACATCGTCGGGCGTGGTCCCGGCGACGAGCAGGAGTCGCGCGTCATCCGCGCAGCAGTACGCTTCGACCGTTTCGCCGGCAGCGGTCACGAGGAGCGCACCGACGGGGCCGCTGCGGCCGTCGAGGAGAAGCTGCATCAGCTTCGGACGGCTGTCGCGTGCGAAGGCGCTGGCGAGCGTCGTTCCGGGTGCGGCGGCGTCGTCGCTGGCTTCTTCCACCACGCCGCCCAGCGACGTCACGACGAAGAAGTCGTT
>JBAQWH010000057.1:0-2612 GCA_049298815.1 Thermoanaerobaculia bacterium
GAGCGCGGATCGAATCGGAGCGCGGCGTCGCCACAGACTTCCGCGAGCGAGGCGATGTCGGAGGCGATCACCGGCGTGCGGGCCGCCATCGCCTCCACCGCCGGAAGACCGAATCCTTCCTCGAGGCTCGGCATCGCGAGCGCGATCGCCCCGCGAAAGAGAGACACGAGCTCGGTGGTGCTGACGAAGCCCATCGCGACGATGCCGTCCCGGCCGGTGAACCGCTCGAACGCGCCGCCCACGAGGACGAGCTGCAGCGAGGAGTCCGCGCGGCGCACGCGCTCGAAGGCCTCGACGAGCCTGCCCACGTTCTTGTGCGGCTTGTCGTTCCCGGCAAAGAGGATGTAGCGGCCCATCCTCGCGGGCGCAATGGCGTCCGAGAAGAAGATCTCGTCGATGCCGTTCGGTGCGACCACGACCTTCTCCGCCGCGCAGTCGAACGTATCGAGAATCGCCTGCTTCGCCGCGTTCGTGACGGTGAGCACCCGCTCGCTCTTTCGAAGCGCGCGCGGAATCATCGTCGCAAGGTAGAGCCGCGCGACCGGGTTCGGCGGCGGGTAGTGGAACGGGATGACGTCGTGGATCGTCGCGAAGCTCGGCCGCCCACTCCATGGCAGAACGAAATGTGGCGCGTGAAAGAGGTCGATGCGGGCGCGGTCGAGCGCACGCGCCAGGAGGTGAAGCTCGCTGATCGAGTAGTTCGGCGCATCGACGACGACCTGCTCGAATCCGCGCGGGAGCCCTTCCGCGTCGCGAGGGACGAAGAGCACGTACTCTTCGTCGCCAGCGATCGAGGCTAGACCGCCGACCAGCCCACGCACGTATGTGCCGATGCCGAAGTCGGCGATCTTGCGACAGTCGATCCCGATTCTCATCAGCGACGCCTGCGAAAGATGGCCTGTTTCGTCCGGGGCCGGATGCTGATCGCTTCGTAACGCGGATCGTTCCTCAGCGCGTTGATGACTCGGGCATCCTCGGCGGTCGTCACGCTCTTCGCCATGTACTTTTCCCCGGCCCCCAGCGATTTGAAGTTCGGGTTCGACCAAACCGCGCTGAAGAGGCGGTCGATGACGATCCAGTCGGCGTCGGGGATGTGCGGCACGCCCGGCCCCGGAGGGATGAATCCGACCTCCCGCTGCAGCTCCTTCCCGTAGGCCGGATAAATCCACGCTCCCTGTCCGGCGTCGAACACGATCCTGTCGCGAGGTCCTGCGATCCGGTCGACCACGGACGCGACCCGGTTCGGCGTGAAGGGGATCGACCGGGTCTCCGGGTTCGCTCGCGCCCAGAGCACGTAGTCGAACGGGACGAAGTCATCGTCGACGGCCGCTTCGATCGCTTGAATTCCGAAGACGACGACGCCGGCAGCCACACAGGCGGCACCGAGTGCAGCGCGACGGTTCGCCGCGGCGTCGACGACCGGAACGACCCAGGCGAAGACCACCGGTAGAAGGAACAGCACGAAACGCGGGAGATAGAGCGAGTAGAGCCCCGCCGGGACGAAGTGCACCGGAAGAAGCACCAGGAACGCGAGCAGGGCGGCGATGGTGACCGCAACCCGCTCGCGGGGCGAACCCGGCCGATTCCGCAGAGCGATGAGAAGGAACGGCAGTGCGAGCGCCGCGAGCGAGAACGCAGCGCCGAGGTGCGAGAAGAAGAGCTCATGCCGTCTCCAGAACCACGGCGTCGAATCCCATGGCACCCGCAACGAGCTCGCAGATCGCGAGAACGGCGCCGCAACGAGGATGTATGGCGCCTGCCAGAGGTTCTCCCAGTCGCCGTAGGTGCGGGACGCGCCGCCCTCTGCACTGGCCGAGGCCTGAGGCGCGGGCTGTTTCGGCTGCAGTCTCGCGAGCTGCTCGAACCCGCCGAGGAAGAGGGTTGCCACGATCGCAGACATCGCGGCGATCCCGAGCGCTTTCGCCCGGAAGGGGCGGAACATCGGCGTGAGGATCAACGGGACGAACGCGAGCGTCAGCACCGCGCCGTGGCTCTTCGTGCCCGTCAACGCCACGAAGGAACAGACCGCCAGCGCCAGTGACCTGACATCGCGCTCGGCGAACCAGCGGCCGGCAGCAAGCATCGCACCGGCGGCGAAGAGCGCGAACAGAAGGTCGTTCTTGTGAGCACCGGAGTGCAGCAGCAGGACAGGCGTCGCAGCGATCAGCAGGGCCATCGTCACCAGCGCTGCAGCTCCTGTGCGAAACCACCTCTGAGCCATGGCGACGGCGCAGAGCACGAACCCCGCATAAAAGAGCGCCGCCGGCCACTCCGTGTAAGCGTCCGTGGCGTCGCCCGCAATGGCGTCCGCGAGCAGCAGCTCGTAGTTCGACCCGCGCGGAGCGAACAGGAAGCTCATGTCTTCGAACGTCCGGTAGCCGGCCGCGCGAACGAAGAGGAGCGCCTTAGGGAGGTGGTACGAGAGCGCATCGTGGCTGAGCGGTGGAACGATGACGTCGCGCCAGACGACAAACAGCAGCCAGAGCGCCACGGGCGAGATCGATGCAGCGAGGAACACGGTGCGTGGCTCGATGCGCTCCTGAAGCCGCGGCCGGAGGGCCCCGAGTAGCGGCAGGAGCAGCGCCGCCGCCACGGCCAGCATGAGGACCGTC
>JBAQWH010000058.1:0-1641 GCA_049298815.1 Thermoanaerobaculia bacterium
GCGGTGGACCGTGAGGCCGCGGCGGACCGAGTCGGCCTAATGCCCGCTTCGGCGACATGCGCACCCACGACGCTCGCGGTGCGGTGCCGTGTCCGCCGCAAGCGTGCGATTAGGCCGCACCACAGGCGAGGAACGAATGATCAGAAGGCATGCGTGGGTGGAGCGTGCAACAACGTCGAGCGCGAGCCACAGGCCGGGGGGAAGCCGCCGGCGCGGCGTTCGCCCGCGCGCACGATCACATTCCACTAAGCGCGCGTTGCGAACGCCGTGACGGCGGCGTGGGGGGGGGCTACCGGCTATCACGCGGGTTGGGATGATCTGCTTCGCAGCAGAGAACCTGCAGGTCGGCATCACGCGGGCTGGTTTCGGTCAAGGAACCCGCCCCAATTCGCGACCGACTCTGCCGCGATCTCCTCAGCCAACTCTACCGACCCCTCCGCGTGCCCGATGCGGATAGACAGCATACTTGCGGGTCTTGAGCCCATCTCGGAGACTGCGAAATCGAGATCGTCCGCGAATGCCTCTTCCGCACGCTCAGTCACCGCTATGAAGACGCGGGCGTTGCCTCGTTCGATTACCGCCTCGCCGCCAACGACTTCATTCCAGTATCCACCTCGCCCTTCGGCAAAGGCTCGCAAAGCAAGTTCCTGCACAGGCATGTCCGTCCACACAAGCAATGTCCGGCTCATTCGATCACCTCGCGAGTTTGGCTAATTCGTCAGTGGTTCGGACCACGAGGGCGCCTGCCTTCTGTAGAGTCGAGGGCCACAGAATAGGGGCCACACCTTCGTTCCGCGCGACGAAGCGCCCTGCCCCACCACCCGTAGACGCTCCGACGATGATCTTCCATTCCGAGGAGATTCTTCGCTACGGTCCGTGGAATCCCCGGCACCCGCTTGCGACCGAGGGATGCTGGTCCTGCCATGGCCAGACCGCTTCGCATCGAATTCTCCGGCGCTCTCTATCACGTGACCTCGCGCGGCAATGAACGCCGACCAATCTTCCGCTCCGATGCCGACCGGCGCACGTTCCTCGACTTCCTCGGCATCGCCGTCCGCCGGTTCGGATGGTCGGTGACCGCATACGTCCTGATGACGAACCACTTCCACCTCGTCATCCAGACCCCCGAGCCAAACCTCTCCCGCGGCATGCACTGGCTCAATGGCACGTACGCCAGCTGGTACAACCACAAGCGCAAGCGTTCCGGCCATCTGTTCCAGGGCCGCTTCAAGTCGTTCCTCATCGACAAGGAGACGTACTTCACCGAGGTCCTGCGCTACGTCGTGCTCAATCCGGTGCGCGCGAAGATGTTCGAGCGACCCGACGATTACCGCTGGTCGAGTTACCGCGCCACGGCGGGACTGGCGCCCGCTCCGGACTGGCTCGACCTGGCCAATGTTCACGGCTGCTTCGGGCCCGACACGGCGACGGCGCAGCGCGAGTACCGCAGGTTCGTCCTGGCGAAGATCGGCTCCGACGAACGCCTCTGGGACAAGCTGACGAACGCCCTCTATCTCGGGAGCGAGGCGTGGACGAAGAAGATCCGGAGGATCGTCGAGTCGAGACTGCGTCAGGACGCGCATCCACGAACCCAGCGTGCGGTCGGCCGCCCGAGGATGCACGCGGTCATCGACACCCTCG
>JBAQWH010000059.1:0-1904 GCA_049298815.1 Thermoanaerobaculia bacterium
CTTCCTCTGTGTCCTCTGTGCCTCTGTGGTTCAACGGCCCCGCAGGAACCGCTGCTAAAACGAAAGGCCGCCGGTGACCGGCGGCCCTTTCTGTGATCGATCGTGGTGCGGTGGAGCTATAGCTTCAGGATCAGCTTCGTCATGTCGTGCTGGTTGCCGTCGGGATCGGTGCCGTACCCGGGCTGCACGTAGGAGGTGAATCCGAGGCCTTCGAGCACTTCGACCGCATCGGCTTCCAGGTCGGAGATGAGCATGCAGGCGATGTGACGGAGGCCGCGCTCACGAGCGACGCGGATGAGGTGGTTGACGAGGACGGTGCCGAGGCCTGCATCGCGGTACTCCGGCTCGATCATCCAGCGGATGCGGCCGACGAGGCGGAGCGGGCTGCCGTCGCGCGTCTTGAGCGTCGCATCGGCGACGATCTTCGAGCCATCGAACGCCAGCAGCGGGAAGGCGTGCGTGTAGTCGACGTTGCGGCCCCACGACTCGACCACCGCCCGGTTCTCGATGTTGTCCCACGCGAAGCGCCGGTACTCGAGCGGCATGCGCTGGAAGAACTCGTACAACGGGTCGACGTCTTTCGAGGTGAAGGGGCGGATCAGGACGCGGTGGCCGTCGCGCAGTGCGGCCTCCTGCGGATAGTTGTGTGGCAAGGGAGTGGACCTCCGCGATGTAAGTAGGGACCGAAACGACCAGCGCCGCAGAAAGCAACGGGCGGCTCGGAAGCCGCCCGTCACGATCTGCAGCGCTGGCGGGAGTTACTTCTTCGCTCCGAGGATCGAGTCCTTCGCAGCCTTCGCGATGCGGAACTTGACGACCTTCTTCGCGGGAATCTTGATCGCATCGCCGGTCATCGGGTTGCGACCCATGCGGGCTTTCCGGGCAACGAGAACGAGCTTCCCGAGGCCGGGGATGGTGAAGCCCTTCTTGGCTTCCTTGTACGCGAGGTTGGTGAGGGCCTCGAGCATCTGGGTCGCGGTCTTCTTCGAGACCTCGGCCTCTTCGGCGATGTGGTTGAGGATCTGCGACTTGGTCATCGGACCTGCAGCCATGTGTTTTTCGTGTCTCCTTTCGCGTTTGTCCCGTGTCGAACGAGTCGCCGAAATGTAGCTGCGATCGAACGCATGCGCAATGGTTTTCTCGCAATATTGGCGGGAAATATGGTGATTTTGCGCCGGTTTCCGCCGCGCAGTGATCCACGGCACCATCCCGCTGTCCAAAACCGGCCATCCGGAGGAAGAGAAAGGAGCGGAAACGGGTGGTCGTCTCCGGAGGAACGCCGCTACTTCTGCGACGTCTTCTGCGTCGTCCCGTCCGCAGCGCCATCGGTCGACGTCGCCTTCAGACCGACGATCGCGACGAGCAGCAGCGCGAGGAAGAACATCCGGCGCGCGGTCACCGGCTCGTCGAACAGGAGGATGCCGAGGACTGCGGCACCGAAGGCGCCGATGCCGACCCAGACGGCATAGGCGGTCCCGATCGGTAGCGTCCGTGCGGCCCACGCGAGGAGGAACATGCTCGCAGCGATCGCCACGATCACGAGCGCCGACGCGAGCGGGCGGCGAAAGCCGTCGGTGTATTTCAGACCGATCGCCCAGCAGACTTCGAGGAGACCGGCAACGACGAGAGCGACCCAGGGCATGGGGGAAGAAGTATGAGGTATGAAGTAAGAAGTATGAAGAGAGCCTGACGACTCCAGGCCTGCACTCACTTCATACTTCTTCCTTCTCACTTCTTACTTCTCTTCACTCTCCCACTCCGCCTCATCGCCGACCCGAATCGTGCCGCCGACTACGACCTCCCCGTACGCGCCACCGCGCCAGGGAGTCTCGAGGGCCTTGCGCAGTCCCGGCTGTGCCTCATCCATCCGCTCGCACGGGCGCGTCTCGCCGTTGATGCGGATC
>JBAQWH010000060.1:0-4927 GCA_049298815.1 Thermoanaerobaculia bacterium
CCTCGAGCCTGGCGCGTGCCTCCGGGGCCGTCCGCTCGTCGCAGAGCACGACGCAGTAGGACTTCCGCTCGCCGCGACCGACGCGCCCCCGGAGCTGGTGCAGCTGCGAGAGGCCGAAGCGGTCGGCGTCGACGATCAGCATCATCGACGCGTTCGGCACGTCGATGCCGACCTCGATCACCGTGGTCGAGACGAGGATGTCGATCTCCCCCGCCTTGAACCGCTGCATCGTCTCTTCTTTCTCGGCCGGCTTCATCCTGCCGTGCATCATCGCGATGCGGAGCTTCGGGAACCGCGCGCGGATCTGCTCGAACCCCTGGGTCAGCGGCTTGAGGTTCAGCTTCTCCGACTCCTCGATGATCGGAAAGACGACGTAAGCCTGCGCGCCGTCGGCGACCTGCTCCGCGACGAACGCAAAGACGCGGTCGGCGTCGGCGGTCGAGCGGAGGACGGTCTTGATCCGCTGGCGTCCCGGCGGCAGCTCGTCGATGACGGAAAGCTCGAGGTCACCGTAGATCGCCAGGGCCAGCGAGCGCGGGATCGGGGTCGCGGTCATGACCAGAATGTCGGGCGTGTCGCCCTTGGCGAACAGCCGCTGACGCTGTTCCACACCGAAGCGGTGCTGCTCGTCGACGATCGCGAGTGCGAGCGCCTTGAACTGCACGTCCTCCTCGAGGAGCGCGTGCGTCCCGACGGCCAGGTCGACGAATCCCTCGCGCAGCGCGGCCCTCATCGTGCGCCGTTCCCCCGCCGTCATCGAACCGGTCGCACGGACCACCCGCACTGACTCGTCAACTAGTTGACGAATTCTCTGGTAGTGCTGCTCGACCAGGATCTCGGTCGGCGCGAGCAGCGCCACCTGGTATCCGCTCCGGATCATGATGAGTGCGGCGATCAGCGCGACGATCGTCTTGCCGCTGCCGACGTCGCCCTGGAGCAGCCGGTACATCGGTCTCTCGGCAGTAAGGTCGGCGGCGATCTCGCGGACGACCCGCTTCTGGGCCCCCGTGAGGCGGAACGGCAGGACGCGCCGGACCTCGTCGCGCAGCGCATCGTCGACGACGATCCTGCGGTTCTTGGTCCGGACCTCCTCGGTCGCGCGGCGGACTCGCAGCGCGAGCTGGAGGGTGAGGAACTCCTGAAGGATCAGGCGGTGGTGCGCCGGCCCGCGCTGCCTGAGGAACTCGGAGCTCAGGTCGGCTGGAGCGTGGAGTTCCCGCAGCGCCTCGGTGAGTCCGATGACTCCGAGTCTGGCCCGCAGATCGGGAGGCAGCGGGTCCTCGAGCTGAGGAAGCGCCTCCATCGCGGTCGCGACGATCCGCCGGATCGCTTTCTGCGGGATGTTCCCGATCCGGGAGTAGATCGGGACGACCGCCCCCTCCTCGTCCTCAGCGCCCTCGAACTTTTCCCACTCGGGGTTCTCGATGCTGACCAGGGCAAACCCCGACACGCGCGGGATGCCGTAGAGCGAGAGCCTGTCGCCATGCGCGATCTGCTTTTCGAGGTACGGCTGATTGAACCAGACCAGCTTCACGGCGCCGGTGCCGTCGTCGAGGACCGCCTCGAAGAGCCGCATCCGCTGTCTCGGGGTGACGCGCGCCGAAGCGTTGACGATGCGGCCACGGAGCAGGACCGGGGTGCCGAGCTTGTGGCCCAGCTCCGCGATCCGGACGGGATGCCGCCGGTCTTCGTAGCGGAAGGGGAAGTAGAAGAGGACGTCGCGGGCGGTCTCGAGACCGGATTCACGGAGCAGCGCAGCGCGGGCCTCGCCGACGCCCTTGATGAACTGCACGGGAGTGTCGAGGGAGAGGGTCACGCGAGGAGTTCCTCGGTTCCTCGGTTCCTCGGTCCCTCGGGGAGGGAGGTCGTAAAGGAGCTGCCACGCCCCCCGAGGAATCGAGGGACCGGGGAACCGAGGAACCTCAGTCGAACACCGCCTTCATCTCGATGAGGCCGATCTTCACCAGGTCGCCGTCGTGCAGAGTCACGGGAACCCCGGTGGGGATCCGCTGGTCGTTGACGTAGGTACCGTTGACCGTTCCGACTTCTTCCAGCATGTGGTAGTCCGAGCCGGTCCGGATGATCTTCGCGTGGCGCCGCGAAACGGAACGATTCGTGTCGACCGCGGTGAGGTCGATGTCCGGGAGGATTCCGGTCACCGGGTCCGCGCGCCCGATCGTCGTCTCGTCGCCGCTGCTGAAGAAGAAGGCGCTGCCGGTGGCCAGGTCGAGAAGGCGGTGTTTGTCGAGCTTGACGGAATGTGCGATCTGCGTCGAGTCGAGCGCGGCCTGATCGAGGTCGACGCCCGGGCCGGCGAGCTTCTCGATCAGCGCGTCGGCTTCGCGAAGTCGCTTCGAGTACTTGCGGATGATCCGGACCGCGACCTCGGGGTTGCGCCTCAGGAGCTCGTCGAACTGCGATCCGTTGATCGCGACGATCCGGACGTCGGTGATCGCCATCGCGTCGGCGGTGCGAGGCAGCGACTCGAGGACCGCCATCTCCCCGAAGAAGTCACCCTTGTCGAGACGGGAGAGGCTGTGCGACTCGCCGCCGATCCTCTTGATGATCTCGACCTCGCCGTCCTGAATGATGAACATCTCCGTCCCGAGATCCCCCTGCTGGAAGATCTGCTGGCCGGCCGTGTATGTGAGGATTGAATCTTTCACTCCATCCCTGCCCGTGCCCCCGGTCGTTTTGAAAACTGCTTTCATTCGAACCTACCTCGCGACCGCGGGTTCGAGAATGGTCAGCGTCTGCTCTTTGGTATCGAGTCGAGCTGGAACTCCGATCGGCATCAACAGATTGTCGCCGTGGTGACCGAAGGGAAGATTGCGCACGACAGGGATGCCGTATGGGAGGAAGAAATCGCGGAGAAGTTCGAGCATCTCAGCGTCGGTGCCGCACCCTTTCAGCCTGCCGATGACAACTCCACGGATGCGGCGGATTCTGCCAGACAGCCTGAGATGGGTCAACATGCGGTCGATGCGGTAGACGCTCTCTTCGACCTCCTCCCAGAACCAGATTCCACCGTCCGGCCAGTAGTCGTAGGAGGTTCCGACCAGCGCGGTCGACAGGGAGAGGCAGCCGCCGAAGAGCACGCCGCTCGCCTCACCTTCAACGACTACGTCCTCGGCCGCGAACGGGCGGGAGAGTGGAGCGTCTCCGGCGAGCATCGACCAGAACCACGCCTCGATGTCGGGCGAGAGTCCGTCGTGGAAGTCGAGGTTGAGCATCGGCCCGTGGAACGCCGCAACTCCCGCACGGCACGCGATGGCCTGGTGAAGGGCGGTGATGTCGCTGAAGCCGACGATCGGCCGGGGGTTCGCGCGGATTGCGTCGTAGTCGATCGCGTCGAGGATGCGCATGGTGCCGTAGCCGCCGCGCGAGCAGAAGAAGGCGTCGAACTCGGGTGCGCGAAAGAAGCGGTTCAGCTCCGAGGCGCGCTCTTCGTCGGTCCCCGCGAGGTACGTCCGATACCGGTGGTCGATGTTTCCGGCGAGAGTCACCCGCATCCCGCGTGCTTCGAGCACCCGGGCCGCCGTCTCGATGCGAGGAAGCTCCGAGGTGGAGGCGGGAGCAAGGACGGCGATGTGGCCACCGGGAAAGAGCGCACGAGGCCTTGTCAGCATGAGGGGCGCATCGTACCAGTGGGAGTGGTTAGTCGTTAGTCGTTAGTAGAACGCCACGAGGTGGTGCACCGTTCTACTAACGACTAACGACTAACGACTGAAGTGCGTGGAGCGGACCTGTAAGCCGAATTCTGTGTCCCGCAGGGCGGGATGAGAATCATTCATCTGCCAACCGCGTCACCGCGGCGGTCAAGCAACCTACCCGGACGCTCGAACGGAAACGGGCGGTTCCATCGCGTCCCTATTTGGTCTTGCTCCGCAGGGGGTTTGCCGTGCCGTCCACACTCGCGTGGGACGCGGTGCGCTCTTACCGCACCGTTTCACCCTTACCTCCTCGGCCGGTCCTGGGACCGACCGCGATCGGCGGTTTGTTTTCTGTTGCACTTTCCGTCGCGTCGCCGCGCCTGGACGTTATCCAGCCTGCTGCCCGTGAGAGTTCGGACTTTCCTCCGCCCCGCTTTCGCGGGACCGCGATTCTCCAGTCCGCTCCACGCGAGGGGTACAACAAGACGGCGGGACGATTGTTCCGGCAGCGCAGCAGCGCCCCAGTGTGGAGTGCGTTTCGCGATGAAATTCAATCAGCTAAATCATTGCGGATTTAATGACTTAGAAAGAATGTCGGCACGCCGACATTAAAAATCCATCCGATTTTTGGGATCTGAAAAGTAGGCGGCCCAGTCCTCGCCTCCCCCATCCTCTTCGCCGCGGTGCTCCTGCAGCAGCGCTACGAACTTCACCGGACTCACGATCTCCACATGCCGTCCGCGGACCCGATTCGCAAGGCCGGTGTCGGCGGTCACGACGCTCCATCCCCTGCCGCCGGAGGCCCGCTCCTGGATGATGTCGTCGGCCGGGCGGCTGCCGCTGAATACGACGTTCGCAGACCCGAGGCTGCGGAACGGAACGGAGGGCGGCGGGCCGTCGAACACGACGGTCAGGCGGGTATGCCGGCTCTTCGCGAACGAAGCGGCGAGCTTCACGAGCTCGCCCTTGGCGGCGTCGGAGTGGCGGTCGACGCGCATCGCGCCCAGCACGTTGCTGCCGTCGACCAGCCACGGCATGGGACTATCCGCGCGGGACCGGTTTGACGGCCGCGTTCGGGTCGCGAAGGCCTCTCGGGATCGACGCAATCGCGGCCGAGGCTTCCCGGTCGGTATTGAAGTGGCCCCAGAAGACTCGGTAGCAGGAGCGGGCTCCGATCGGCTGCGGAACGAACCAGAGATTGCTGCCGCCGGTCTTCATCGCCTGACCGAGGTTGCCCGCATCACAGAGGATCTGAATCTGGATCGTGTAGTTGC
>JBAQWH010000061.1:0-11924 GCA_049298815.1 Thermoanaerobaculia bacterium
GCGGCGGCGATGCCGAGGACGAAGGCGGCACCGAGGACGCCCCAGGCGACGCCCGGGGTGGCGGCGGTCGCCGCTTCCTGCGCCATCGCCGGGACTGCTGCGATCGCGAGCAGGACAAACGTGAGGATGTGCTTCTTGTTCACTAGATTCTCTCCTTTCGAGTATGCAGAAACCGTAGGTCGGTTCAGTTTGCAGTGCTGACTAATGCTCTTCGGTCGCAACGGCGCCGCCGATGTAGACCATCGTGAGCATGATGAAGACGAAGGTCTGGAGGAACGCGCCGAAGATGCCGAGGCCCATCATCGGCCAGGGGATCACGAACGGCATCATCCCCATGAAGATCCCGGTGGCGGTGTGCTCGCCGAAGATGTTTCCGAAGAGACGCATGCCGAGCGAGAGGATGCGCGCCAAGTGTCCGATCACCTCGATCGGGAACATCAGCGGCGCGAGCCACCAGATCGGCCCGGCGAAGTGCGCGAGGTAGTGCCCCACGCCCTGGGTCTTGATGCCCTGCCAGTTGTAGTAGAGGAACGCGGTGATCGACAGCGCGAACGTCGTGTTCACGTTGCCGGTCGGCGGCTGCAGGAAGAAGAAGAGCCCCATGATGTTCGACATGAAGATGAACACCGCGAAGCCGCCGATGATGTAGAGGTATTTCTCCGAGTGCGGACCGACGATCTCGTGCAGCAGGCCGCGCAGCCCGCCGACGATCAGCTCGAGGAACTGCTGGAACCCGCCGGGATTGTCCTTGCTGATCCGCCGCGACATCAGCGGGAACACGACGAGGCTGATCGCGAGGACCAGCAGCGCCATGATCACGTGGTCAGGAACGTCGAAGCCGCCGAAGTGGCGCCAGACGTACTTGTTGAACGGTCCGTAGAGTATCGAGTATTCGTGTTCCAACTTCTGAGCTACCCCTATTGAGTCAGGCTTCTGTAGAGCGAATACAGAGCTTCGCCGCAGATTCCCACGACGATGATCGAGAACCCCATCAGCACACTGACAGCATTGAAACGAGCGACGATGATCGTGACCGTGAGCGCCACACCGAGGAGAGCGAACCGGGCAAGGCTGCGCAGCGTGAGCCGCCAGGCACGGACGCTGGGCGCCGGCTGGAGGACTACTTCAACGATCTCCTCCAACCAAAGGAACGCGATGATAGTCACCGCGGCACTGCAAGTCAATCCGAGGAACCCCCGGAAACCGCCCAAATACAGGGAAATCGGGGTGAAAACCAGGTAAGCAGCCCCGGCCGTGCGCTTGATCCGCCGGAGGACCTGTGCCGAGGTCTCGGTTTCCCAGGGAGGAAGTTCTTCCGGAGAGCGGACTTCAGTCCGCGGCGACGGGACTTCAGTCCCGTCGCGGTCGGAGGCGGCCTCCCGGTCGACGGCAGCCGGACTGAAGTCCGGCTGCTGCGGACTGAAGTCCGCTCTCCGCTCGTCGGAGTCACGCCTCATCGGCGCCGCTCATGCGGAAGAGGTTCAGGAACGCCGCGACGATGCCGAAGATGCTGAAGATGGCGGTCAGCCACGGCCACGACCCGAACAGCTTGTCCAGCCCGTAGCCGATCCCGAAGCCGATGCCGATCGCGAGCGGGAACATCCACCCGATCGCGGAGGCTTCGAGGAGCTGCTTGTACTCCTGGCGCTTGTTCCCGTCCACGAACCGGATCGTACCCCGTATTGGACGGCGGCCGTCTCGGCCGCGGCCGTCGGGCGTCTCGCCCGACGGCGACACGGTGTCCTACCGCGCGTTCGAAAGCATGGTCGCTCTCGTCGCGACCCAGGCGGCCGAGTTCTCGACCTGGTGGATCAGCGGGCTCGGGAGCACGCCGAACAGCAGCGTGATGACGAGGCAGACGATCGCCACGAACCGGAGCGCAGGGGTCGTGACGACTTCGGCGACCTTCCCTTCCTTCAGGTACATCGCGACGACGATCCGGAGGTAATAGAACATCGACACCGCCGACATCAGCACCGCGATGATCGCGAGCCAGGCGTAGCCGGCGCCGATCGCCGAATAGAAGAGGAAGTACTTGCCGATGAACCCGGCCGTCGGCGGGATGCCGCCGAGCGACAGGAGGAAGATCACCATCGCGAGCGCCCAGAACGGCGAGCGGCCTGCGAGGCCTTCGAAGTCGTCGATCTGCTCGCCGGCGTACTCATGCTTCGAGAGCGTGAGCACCGTGGCCCAGATCCCGAGGTTCGCGAAGATGTAGACGACCGAGTAGACCAGCACGCCGCGCAGGCCCATGGTGCTCACCGAGATGATGCCGAGGAGCACGTAGCCTGCGTGGCCGATCGACGAGTACGCGAGCAGCCGCTTGACGTTGTCCTGGGTGATCGCCGCGAGGTTCCCGACGATCATCGTCAGCGCGGCGATGACCGCGAGGACGTTCTGCCAGTCGAAGCGCGGCTCGGCGCCGAGGGTCGTGAAGGCGACGTAGAAGATGCGGGCGAAGATCGCGAACGCCGCGACCTTCGAGGCGGTCGAGAGGAACGCGGTGATCGGCGTCGGGGCCCCCTCGTAGACGTCGGGGGTCCAGACGTGGAACGGGGCGGCGGCAACCTTGAAGCAGAGACCGGCACCGAGGAGCATGATGCCGAACATCAGGGCGTCGTTGCGTGCGGTGCCTGCGATCGCGGTCGCGATGTCGGCGAGGCCGAGCTTGCCGGTCACGCCGTAGATGAGCGAGATCCCGTAGAGCAGGATCGCCGAGCTGAGCGCGCCGAGGACGAAGTACTTCATCGCCGCCTCGGTCGACTTCTGCTCGTTCTTGAAGTAGCCGGCGAGGATGTAGCTCGAGAGCGACATCAGCTCGAGGCCGACGTAGATCGACGCGAGGTGGACGCCCGAGGCCATGAACATCATGCCGCAGAGGGCGAACGCCATCAGCGAGTAGTACTCCCAGGACGAGTACTTCGTCCCCTTCAGGAAGCCTTCCGAGAGGATCGTCACCAGTGCGATGGCGACGATCAGGAGGTACTTGAAGAAGAGCGCGAACGCGTCGAGGGTGAACATCGCGCCGAACGTGGCGGACGGCTGCGTACCGGTCGCCGCAACGAGCACGGTCGCGACCGCGACCACCGCGAGCAGCACCAGCATCGACCACTTCGCCGCGTCATCGCGGTCGCGCATGCCGAGCACCGGCGCGAGCAGCAGCGCACACGCGCCGATGACGAGCAGAACCTCGGGCAGCAGCAGTAGGGAGTCGGACCAGGTCATCTCGCGACCTCAGCAACCTCTTCGTGCTCCGCGGCCGGAGCGGGCGTCGACGGGTACTCCATCGGGTGTTTCGCGAAGTACTGCGGGTCGACCTTCGTGACGATGTAGTTGACCGGAACCTCGATGGCGTCGAAGAACGGCTTCGGCGCGATGCCGATCCAGATCATCAGGACGATGAGCGGGAGCATCACCGCGAGCTCGCGCCGGTTCATGTCCTTGAGCCCCTCGTTCTTCGGATTCGAGAGAGGGCCCCAGAAGACGCGCTGGTAGAGCCACAGCAGGTACGCCGCACCGAGGACGATGCCGACCGCGGCGAAGATCGCCCAGGTGAGGCTGCGGTTCGCTGCGCCGATCAGGATCGTGAACTCACCGATGAAGCCGTTGAGCGCCGGCAGGCCGAGCGACGAGAGCGCGGCGATGAGGAACACCGTCGCGTACATCGGCATGACCTTCGCCAGGCCGCCGTACTCCGCGATCATCCTCGTGTGCCGCCGCTCGTAAATGATTCCGACCAGAAGGAAGAGCGCGCCGGTCGAGATGCCGTGGTTGATCATCTGCAGCACCGAGCCGCGCAGGCCCATCGGGTTGAGGGCGAACATGCCGAGCATGACGAACCCGAGGTGCGAGACCGACGAGTACGCGACCAGCTTCTTCATGTCCTTCTGCACGAGCGACACGAGCGCGCCGTAGATGATCCCGATGATCGACAGCACCACGATCGGGATCACCATCTGCTGCGTCCCCTCGGGGAGGATCGGCAGCGCAAACCGGACGAACCCGTAGGTGCCCATCTTGAGGAGGACGGCCGCAAGGATCACCGAGCCGGCCGTCGGGGCCTCGACGTGCGCGTCGGGCAGCCAGGTGTGGAACGGGAACATCGGCACCTTGATCGCGAAGCCGAAGAAGAAGCCGAGGAAGAGCCAGAGCTGCAGGCCTGCCGGAATCAGGTGGCCGACCTCGTGGAACTGCAGCACGCTGAACGAGGGCGCATTGCCGAACCCCTCGATGCCGAGGGTCGGGATGCCGCTGCTGTTGACGAAGTACAGCACCAGGATCGCGAGGAGCATCAGCACCGATCCGGAGAGCGTGTACAGGAAGAACTTGATCGCGGCGTACAGCTTCCTCTGGCCGCCCCAGATGCCGATGATGAAGTACATCGGCACGAGCATGATTTCCCAGAAGACGTAGAAGAGGAAGAAGTCGAGCGCGCAGAACGTGCCGATCATGCCGGTCTGCAGGAGAAGGAGGAGGGTGTAGTACTCCTTCTGCCGGTGCGTGATGGCGCTGAACGACGAGACGATCGCGATGACGCCGAACAGGGTCGTCATGAGGATCAGCAGCAGCGAGATGCCGTCGATCCCGAACTCGTACCTGACGCCGAGCGAAGGGATCCAGTCGAAGCTCTCGCGGAACTGCCACATCCCCGCCCCGGTGGCCTTCGGGTCGAAGGCAGGCCAGAGGTAGAGCGACACCAGGAAGTCGATCACGGCCGTGGAGGTCGCGACGATCTTGATCGTGCGCGAGCTCTCCTTGTTCACGAAGAACAGGATCAGGAGCGCGCCGATCAGCGGAATGTAGGTGACGATGCTCAGAATGCCCATGGATTCGTTTCTCCCTCGAACTACGGCCTGCCCAGCAGGTAGACCACCGCGACCAGGACGATGCCGCCGCCCATGATCAGCGCGTAGTTCTGCACTAAGCCGTTCTGCACGCGACGCAACATGAGTGAGCCACCCTTGGCGGTCCAGCCGACCCCGTTGACCGCGCCGTCGACGACGGTGCGGTCGAAGAGCGCCGAGCCCTCGCCGAAGAGGATGACCGTGACGTGCCGCGTCCCGTTGACGAGGCCGTCGACGATCCAGGTATCGAACCACCAGAGGATCCGGCCGAGCAGCACCGTCCCCGCGATCGCGGTGGCCCCGTAGATCTCGTCGATGTAGTACTTGTTCTCGAGCAGCTTGTGGATCGGCGCGAAGCTGGTCGCGAGCCGTCTCGCCGTCGAGAACGCCTTGTCGCGGTAGTACAGCGCGAAGGCGATCAGGAACCCGATCAGCGCGATGCCGACCGACCCGGCCATGAGCGCGTACTCGAGCGCATGCGACCCCTCGTGGAAGTGGTAGGCATGCCCTGCGATCGGCAGGAGCACCGGCTCGAGCCACTGCTGGAAGTACGTCGGATGCGCGCCGCCGAGGACCGCCGGGATTCCGACCCAGCCGCCGACGATCGAGAGGAGCGCGAGGGCGATCAGCACGCCGGTCATGCTCCACGGCGACTCGTGCGGATCGTGCGCGTGCGCATGATGGCCGTGGCCGCTCGGAGTGTGGTGGTCTCCGTCGTGGAGGCCGACCGTCGCCGGAATCAGGTCCTCATGACCGTGGCTCGGCTCGGACTCGATGATGCCGACGCCATGACCGCGGTATTCGCCGTGGAAGGTCATGAAGTAGAGGCGGAACATGTAGAACGCGGTGAGGCCCGCCGTGAACGCGCCCACGCCCCAGATCACCGGGGACCAGGCGAACGCGTACGCGAGGATCTCGTCCTTCGAGAAGAAGGCGGCGAACGGCGGGCCGCCCGCGATCGCGATCGTCGCGATCAACATCGTCCAGTGCGTCTTCGGCATGTACTTCCGAAGGCCGCCCATCTTCCGCATGTCCTGCTCGCCGCTGCAGCCGTGGATCACGGAGCCGGCGCCGAGGAAGAGGCAGGCCTTGAAGAAGGCATGCGTCATGAGGTGGAAGATCGCGGCGGTGAAGGCGCCGACGCCTGCCGCGAGGAACATGAAGCCGAGCTGCGAGACGGTCGAGTACGCGAGGACTTTCTTGATGTCGTTCTGCGCGATGCCGATCGTCGCCGCGAAGAGCGCGGTGGCCGCCCCGACGATCGCGACGACCGCCATCGCCTCGGGTGCCATCCGGAAGAGGACGTTCGAGCGGACGACCATGTAGACGCCCGCGGTGACCATCGTCGCCGCGTGGATGAGCGCGGACACCGGCGTCGGGCCGGCCATCGCGTCCGGCAGCCAGACGTAGAGAGGGATCTGCGCCGACTTGCCGGCCGCGCCGACGAACATCATCAGGCAGATCACCGTCGCCACCCCGCCGTACATCTCGGGGCCGCCGGCTGCCGCCGTCGCGAAGACCTTCGTGTAGTCGGCCGTGCCGAACGTGTTGAACACGAGGAACAGGCCGATGAGGAAGCCGAAGTCGCCCACGCGGTTCGTGATGAACGCCTTCTTGCCCGCGTCGGCCGCGAACTTCTTGTCGTAGTAGAAGCCGATCAGCAGGTAGGAGCAGAGACCCACGCCTTCCCAGCCGACGAACATGACGCCGTAGTTCGCTCCCATCACGAGGAGCAGCATCATGAACATGAAGAGGTTCAGGTACGTGAAGAAGCGCGTGTACCCGGTCTCGTGCGACATGTAGCCGGTGGCGTAGACGTGGATCAGGAAGCCGATCCAGGTCACGACCATGAGCATCGTGCAGGAGAGGGTGTCGACCCGCAGCGCGAAGTCGACCGAGAAGTCGGCGATGAAGCCGCCGGTCACCTGCCCGAGTCCCGCCGGGATCCAGCGGTAGAACGTGTGGACGAACGGCTCGTGCGTACCGTGCTTCACGTAGGGAAGGACGACCGCGAAGGTCGCGATGAGCGCGGAGAGGCCGGTGGTCCCGAGCGCGAAGAGGTTCGTGACCGTCCGGTTCTTCGGCGTGAGCGGCGTCGCGAAGGCACGCGCGCCGTTGATCAGCGCGCCGAGCGCCGGCAGGAGGATGACGAGGAGGAGTGCGCTAGCCATGGAGTGTCTTCACCTCGTCGACGTTGACCGTCGATTTCAGACGGTAGAGCTGGATGAGGATCGCGAGGCCGACCGCGGCTTCCCCGGCGGCGATCGCGATGATGAAGATCGTGAACACCTGGCCGTCGAGCGAGGCGAACCGGTGCGAGAACGCGATCATGTTGATGTTGACCGCGTTGAGCAGCAGCTCGAGCGACATCAGCACGATGATCAGGTTCCGCCGGACGATCACGCCGACCAGGCCGATCGCGAACATCACCCCCGACAGCATCAGGTAGTGGGCTGTCTCAGGCACCGAACGCCTCCTTGACTTCCTTCTCGCTCTCGGCGCGGTCGAGGATGAACTGCGGCGTCGTCTCTTCCTCTTCGGCGGTCAGCTCGCGCTTGCCGATGACGATCGCACCGATCATCGCCACGAGGAGGAACAGCGAGACGACCTCGAACGGCACGAGGTATTCGCGGTAGAGCTGCATCGCGACGACTTCCGAGTTGCGGTTCGGGATGCTCGTCGTCGTCTCCGAGCGGCCCTCCGGCGCGGCGGGGTCGGCGACGACCGTCGTCTCGACGACCGTGCTCAGGGCGCTCTTGTCGGCGACCTCCGCCTTGTAGTCGCCCCCGCGGACCAGCGTCATCAGGATCGCGAGGACCGCGAGGCCGATGATCACGCCGCCGGTCAGCGTCTTCGACGTCATCCGCTCCGTCGGGAGCGCGCGCACGTTGATCAGCATGACCACGAAGAGGAACAGCACCATGATGCCGCCGGCGTAGACCAGGATCTGCACCGCCGCGACGAACTCCGCCGACTTCATGACGAAGAGGACCGCGACGCAGAGGAACGTGATCAAGAGGAAGATCGCCGAGTGCACCGGGTTGCGCATCGAGATCACCAGGACCGACGACACGACCGCCACCGAGGCGACCAGCACGAAGATCAGGAACGGAATGCTCGAGGTGATCGCGTCCATCACTTGGCCCCTCCCGGGATCAGCTTCGGCGCGCCCTCGACCTGCGGCTTGCCATCTGCTTCCGTAGGCAGGCCGGTGTACTTCGGCCGGTCGACCCAGTACTCGAGCTGCTGCATGTTGAAGTAGAGGTCGTTGCGGTCGTAGCTCGCGAGCTCGTAGGTCTTGGTCGTCAGCCAGATCGACTTCGGCTTGGTCGGGCAGGCCTCTTCGCAGAGGCCGCAGAACATGCAGCGCTTCACGTCGATGTCGTAGCGGTCGAGGACCTTGACCTTCTTCTTCTTGCCGCCCTCTTCCACCGACTCGTCGTGCGACTCGATGTAGATGATGTCGATCGGGCAGGCCAGCGCGCAGAGCTTGCAGACGATGCAGCGCTCGTAGTTGAAGCGGAACATCCCGCGGAAGCGGTCCTTCGGCTCCATCCGCTCCTCGGGGTAGCGGACCGTGACCTTCGGCTTGAACAGCTCGCGGAACGTCGTCTTCAGTCCCTCGAGCATGTCGAGCAGGAGGAAGCGGTCGCTCCACCCGGACTTCGGATACTCAACTTGCATGGATCACCTTCCTGGGATCAGTTGCAGGCTTCCGGAAGAGGAAGAAGGCGGTCGCCACGAGGATCGCGATGCCGATCCAGGTCAGCAGCCATTCCTGCCCGAGAAGCACGAAGATGCCGGTGATGAAGATGTTCGCGAGCGCGACCGGGATCATCCACTTCCAGCCGAGGTCCATCAGCTGGTCGAAGCGGAAGCGCGGGAAGGTCGCGCGGAACCAGACGAAGACGACCATGAAGAACATCACCTTCGAGAGGAAGATCGCCGCGCCGAGTGCGCCACCGATCCAGCCCATCCCGACCAGCGTGTCGGTCGTCAGGCCGATGCCGAACATCCCGAGCGTCCACCCGCCGAAGAAGAGCGAGACGATCAGCGCCGAGTTGACCAGCATCGACGCGTACTCGGAGAGCATGAACATCGCGAACTTCATCCCCGAGTACTCGGTGTGGTACCCGGCAACGAGCTCGGCCTCCGCTTCGGGAAGGTCGAACGGCGTGCGGTTGCTCTCCGCGTTCATCGAGACGAAGAAGATGAAGCAGGCGACCAGCTGCGGGAGGAAGATCCAGGCGTTGCGCTCCTGGTAGCGGACGATCTCGATGATGTCGAGCGAGCCGGCGAGCATCAGCACGCCGACGACCGAGAGGCCGAACGGCACCTCGTACGAGATCATCTGCGCCGCCGAGCGGAGGCCGCCCATCAGCGAGAACTTGTTGTTCGAGGCCCAGCCGCCGAGGATGATCCCGTACACCGAGGTCGAGGTCAGCGCGAGCACGAGCAGCAGCCCGACGTTGACCTGCGTCACCGCGAAGGTCGGCGGCGGCCCGAACGGGATCAGCGCCCAGACCATCAGCAGCGGCATGATCGGGATCATCGGCGCGAGGAAGTACGAGACCCGCTCGGCTTCCTTCGGGACGATGTCTTCCTTGAGCAGGAGCTTGATCGGATCGGCGATGAACTGCAGGAGGCCGTGCGGGCCGACGCGGTTAGGACCGAGGCGGGCCTGCATGAAGCCGAGCGTCCGGCGCTCGATGTAGGTCATGACCGCGACGATCGTCAGGACGACGACGAACGCGGCGACGAACTTCACCAGCGGCCAGATCAGGTACGTCATCAGTGCTGTCATCGATCCACCTCCCCGAGGACGATGTCGATCGTGCCGATCAGCGCGATCAGGTCGGCGATGAGGTGGCCCTTGGCCATCGCCGGCAACGCCTGCAGGTTCACGAACGAAGGCGGACGGACGTGTGCGCGGTACGCGGTCGTCGCCTTGCCGTCGGAGACCAGGTAGAAGCCGAGCTCACCCTTCGGCGCTTCGACCGAGTGGTAGACCTCCCCCTCGGGCGGACGGATGACCTTCGAGATCTTCGCCTTGATGTCGCCTTCCGGCGTGTCCTTGATCAGCGGGATGCACTGCTTGAGGATCCGGCTCGACTGCCGCATCTCCTCCATCCGGACGAGGTAGCGGTCGTACGTGTCGCCGTTCTTCCCGATCGGGATGTCGAACTTCAGCTCGTCGTAAATCTCGTAGGGCTGCGCGCGGCGCAGATCCCACTCGACGCCGGAGCCACGGAGCGGCGGCCCCGTGAGGCCCCACTCGATCGCTTCCTCGGCCGAGATCACGCCGATGCCGACCGTGCGGCGCTTCCAGATCCGGTTGCCCGTCAGCAGCGCCTCGTACTCGAACATCGCCTCGTCGAACTTCTTGAGGAGGCGCTCGAGGTCCTCGAGCCAGCCGGGAGTGATGTCCTCCGGCATGCCGCCGATGCGCATGCAGTTGAGCGTGAGCCGCGCGCCGCAGTACTCCTCGAAGAGGTCGAGGATCTCTTCTCGTTCGCGGAAGGTGTAGAAGAACGGCGTCATCGCGCCGAGGTCGATCGCGTGCGTCGCAAGCCAGAGCAGGTGCGACGACAGCCGCTGCAGCTCGGACAGGATGACGCGGAGGATCTTGGCCCGGCGCGGAATCGCGTCGGTGATCCCCATGAGCTTCTCGACCGCCTCGACGAAGGCCAGGTTGTTCGTCGCCGACGCGACGTAGTCGAGACGATCGGTGTGCGGCACGCACTGCGGATACGCCATCTGCTCGAAGAGCTTCTCGGTTCCGCGGTGCAGGTAGCCGATGACCGGCTTCGCGTCGATGATCCTCTCGCCGTCGATGGTCAGCATCACGCGAAGCACGCCGTGCGTCGCCGGATGCTGCGGCCCGAAGTTCACCTCCATCTCGTGGACGTCAAACATGGGAGGCTCCGTTGGTTGTCTGGAGAGCGGACTTCAGTCCGCCGCGATCGGACTTCAGTCCGATCGCCGTCGGGAGATCGGAGTGTTTGCCGGAGTGGTTGCCGGACTGAAGTCCGCCCTCCGGAGGGGAAAGGAGAGACATTCGCATCACTTCTTCTCCCCTTCCGTCGGTCCCATGGCGTGCGACGGGCTGGTGCCGTGCTGCGTCCAGGGGCCTTCGTAGATCGTCATGTCCTTCGGGTTCTTGCCGGTGGCGCCTTCCTTCGGGCCGCCGCCTTCCGGGAAGATCTCCGGATAGATCGCGGCGCCGGTGTCGATGCCGCGCACCGGGAAGTCCTTCCGGAGCGGATGGCCGTTGAAGCCCTCCCACATGAGGATCCGCTCGAGATTCGGGTGGCCGGAGAACTGGATGCCGAACATGTCGAACGTCTCGCGCTCGTGCCAGTTGGCCGTCTTCCAGACCGAGCTGACCGAGGGGACGGGCCACTTCTCGTCGGTCCAGACCTTGAGGCGGACGCGCGCGTTCTTCTTGAAGGAGTAGAGGGTGTAACTGACGGCGAAACGGACTCCGGCGTGGTTCGGGTACTTCGAGTAGTCGACGCCCGTCAGGTCGACGAGGTACTTGAAGTCGCCCTCGTCCTTGAACGCGCGGCAGACCTCGACCACGCGGTCGCGATCGACGGTGAGCGTGATCTCCTTCGCGAATTCTTTTCCATCGAGGACGTGCTCGCGGACCTTCGCGACACAGTCGGCGACGATCGGATCCGCGAGGATCTCGTCGAGGGTCTTCGCTGGCGGAGGCGGCGGCGCGGCCGGTTTGGCTGCGGGCGCTGCCGGAGCTGCGGGAGCTGCGGGAGTGGCGGGAGTTTCGGGAGTGTCAGACATGGTTGGTTCGGACCGCTCAGCTGGCCGAGAACTCCTTTCCAGCTTCCTTCATCAGCTTCTTGAGTGAATCGAGCGTCTCGGTGTCGCCCGGGACGCAGAGGGAGACGTCCTTCGTCTCGCCGGTAGCGAGCGCGTGCGCGTAGCCTTCACAGTCCCAGCCGCAGGCGCCGCAGTCGGTCTGGGCCATCGACGCGAAGAGCTTCGCTTCCCAGCCGAACGGCGCGGCGAGCTTCAGGCGCTCGGTCAGCACGATGTCGTCGCGGTGGTACGGAGCGGCAG
>JBAQWH010000062.1:0-3287 GCA_049298815.1 Thermoanaerobaculia bacterium
GTATTGGTCCTATTGGTCCTATTGGTCCTATTGGTCCTATTGGTCCTATTGGTCCTATTGGTCCTATTGGTCCTATTGGTCGTATTGGTCCTATTGGCCCTATTGGTCCCCCCAAAAAAAAGGCCACCCCTCCCGAGGTGGCCTTTCGCACTCCGTGAGTGAACCCTACTCTTCGTTGTCGATTTGCGCGCGCTGCAGCGCACCCGAGTAGTCGACGTAGATCGACTTCCACTCGGTGAACACGTCGATTCCGGCGACGCCGGCCTCGCGGTGTCCGTTGCCGGTCTCCTTCACGCCGCCGAACGGCAGGTGCACTTCGGCGCCGATCGTCGGAGCGTTCACGTAGAAGAGGCCGGTGTACATGTCGCGCATCGCGACGTAGGCCTTGTTGATGTCGCGGGTGTAGATCGACGACGACAGTCCGTACTTGACGCCGTTGCCGATCTCGATCGCCTCTTCGAGCGATCCGCACTTCATCACCGCAGTGACCGGGCCGAAGATCTCTTCCTGGGCGATCCGCATGTCGGGCTTCACATCGGCGAAGACCGTCGGCTCGTGGAAGAAGCCCTTCGCGTAAGCGCCGTCGGTAAGCACCTTGCCACCGGCGACGAGCTTCGCGCCCTCGTTCTTGCCGATCTCGACGTACTCGGCGTCGGTCGCGAGCTGACCCTTCGATACGGCCGGGCCCATCTGCATGCCGGCCTCGAGACCGTTCCCGACCTTGAGCGACTTCGCGCGAATTGCGAGTTTCTCCACGAACTGGTCGTAGACCTTCGCGTGGACGACGATGCGGGACGAGGCGGTGCAGCGCTGACCCGTGGTGCCGAAGGCGCCCCAGAGCGCACCGTCGACCGCGAGGTCGACGTCGGCATCGTCCATCACCATGATCACGTTCTTGCCACCCATCTCGAGGTGGACGTGCTTGAAGTTCGGCGCGCAGGCCATCGAGATGTCGCGGCCGACGTCGGTCGAGCCGGTGAACGAGATGACGCGGACCTTCGGGTTCTGGATCAGCGGCTCGCCGACCTCGCGACCGCCGCCGGTCACGACGTTCCAGACGCCCTTCGGCAGCCCGGCCTCCTCGAACGCCTCGGTCAGCATGATCACCGACAGCGGCGTGAGAGTCGCAGGCTTGATGACGACGGTGTTGCCGCAGATCAGGGCCGCCATGCCCTTCCACGCCGGGATCGCCATCGGGAAGTTCCACGGCGTGATGAGGCCCGCGACGCCGAGCGGCATCCGGACGGCCATGTTGAATTTGTTGGCGAGCTCGGACGGCGTCGTGACGCCGAACAGGCGGCGGCCTTCGCCGGCCGCGAGGAACGCCATGTCGATCGCTTCCTGGATGTCGCCCTTCGTCTCGTCGACGACCTTCCCCATCTCGCGCGTCATCTCACGCGCCATCTTTTCCTTGTCGCGCTTCAGGATGTCGCCGACGCGGTAGAGGTACTCGGCGCGCTTCGGCGCCGGGACCAGGCGCCACTTCTCGTATGCCCGCGAGGCCGCCTCGACCGCCGCGTCGACGTCCGATGCGTCCGAGTCCTGGAACGTCCCGACGAGGTCGTCGGTGTTGGCGGGGTTGCGATTCTCGAAGACTTTCTTACGCCCGCAGCTCACCCACTCGCCGTCGATGTAGTTCCTGTATTCGCGCGCCTCGCGGAGAGAGAACTGCTTTACGAAAGATGTGGTGTCGGTTGCCGTCATTACGCCTCCATGGCCGGCCGGCGGGTCGACGCCTCCGTGGGCGGAGGAGATGCGGCGGACCCGGGCCAAAGGCCTGCTAATTCGTGGTCGGCCCGGCCGGGTCGGCCGAGCCTTCTATCGGGCGCGCCGAGCCCATGTCGACCGAGCCGCGGAACTTCGCCCCTTCATTGACGATGATCTTCGGAGCCTTGATGTTGCCGTCGACGTTCGCGCTCGCAACGAGCTCGACCTTCTGGTCGGCCGTCACATCCCCGACGACCTTCCCTTCGATCGTCACGTTGCGCGCGTGCACTGTCGCCTCGACCCGGGCCTTCACTGCGACCCGGAGGTCGCCTGTCAGATTGATCTTCCCGCGGATGGTTCCTTCGATCACCACCGGTTCACCACCGGTGATCGTCCCTTCGAAGGTGATGTTGGGGGCGACGAACGTGGTACCGGGCGCGACCACCGCTGTTTCGGTGCGCACCTGCGGCTTCGAAGGAGTGGAATCTTTGGAGAAAAGGGCCATGGCGTGAACCTCGTCGAGAACTACGGGGCGCGAAGCATAGCACGGGGTTTTCGGACAAAACCGTGCGGTACACTTCCGCGCCGCTTCAACGGCAATGGCCTCCTGTCGTACCTCAGGAAGGGAATGTTCAACGTGCGAAAAACGACGACTGCAATCGCTCTGCTGCTGGTGCTCGCCGCCTGCAAGGGGCGCGGGAAAAAAGACGAGCAGTACAAGACCGAAAAGGTCGACCGCGGCACCGTCACCATGACGGTCACCGCGACCGGAACCCTCTCCGCCGTCACCACGGTCCAGATCGGCAGCCAGGTCTCGGGCGTCATCGCCCAGCTCTATGCCGACTTCAACTCGACCGTCCGCAAGGGACAGCTCCTCGCCGAGCTCGACCCCACCCCGTTCCAGGCCCAGGTCGAGCAGCGGCAGGCCGACCTGACCAGCGCGAGGGTCCAGACTGAAGACACCCGCCTCAAGTACGAGCGCCAGCGCCGGCTCGCGGAGTCGGGGCTCGCAGCCGAAGCCGACGTCGAAGGGGCGAAGGCCCAGTACGACCAGGCGCGTGCGCAGGTCTCCCAGTCGCAGGCTGCCCTCTCGCAGTCGCTGACGAATCTCAACTACACGAAGATCATCTCGCCGATCGGCGGCATCGTCGTCGACCGTCAGTACGACGTCGGCCAGACCGTCGCCGCCTCGTTCCAGGCGCCGACCCTCTTCCAGATCGCGCAGGACCTCACGAAGATGCAGGTGCAGGCCGACGTCGATCAGTCGGACATCGGCCGCGTGCAGGTCGGCCAGGTCGCCCGCTTCACGGTGGACGCGTACCCCGACGAGGAGTTCCGCGGCCGCATCTCGCAGATCCGCTACAACGCGCAGGTCACCCAGAACGTCGTCACCTACCCGGTCATCCTCGAGGTCTCGAACCCCGAAGGGCGGCTCCGTCCCAAGATGACCGCGAACGTCACGATCGACGTCTCGAAGGTCGAGAACGTGCTGCGCGTCCAGAACGCTGCGCTGCGCTTCAAGCCGCCGACGGACACCTCGGAAAAGAAGGGCGACGACGCCGAAGCGGGCACCCAGGCCG
>JBAQWH010000063.1:0-7008 GCA_049298815.1 Thermoanaerobaculia bacterium
CCTGGCTCTCAACCGACTTCGTACGCTGCTCGCACCCGACCGACCGCTCGTTCTCGCCTTTCGCTGCTCCGCCCGCTAAACGCCAATCCACCACCCGGCTTGAGCAACACGCCCTGAAGCCGGGGTCTAAAGTCTGTCGCCCGCTATCGCGGGCTCGGTGCGCCCATATCGTCCGGATGGAGGGGCGCGCGGCGCGCGGGGTCGCATCCGCTTT
The DNA here is from genome assembly GCA_049298815.1 of Thermoanaerobaculia bacterium. Classification (GTDB taxonomy): domain Bacteria; phylum Acidobacteriota; class Thermoanaerobaculia; order Gp7-AA8; family Gp7-AA8; genus JBAQWH01. Next base: position 215 of record JBAQWH010000063.1, read on the forward strand.
GCGTCACGATCCCCCCGAAACACGAACGGCCGCTCTCGCGAGCGGCCGTCGGGTCGAATCGGGGATCGGAGCGTCAGCGCCGGTCGTTGCCGCCAAAAAGGCGGAGGAGCATCAGGAAGAGGTTGATGAAGTCGAGGTAGAGGGCGAGCGCGCCGTAGACCGCGAGGTTCTCCCTCAGCTGCGGGGCGGTCGCGTACGTCTTCAGCTTCTGCGTGTCGTAGGCCGTGAGACCGACGAAGACGAAGACGCCGATGAGCGACACGGCGAAACCGAGTGCCGACGACTTCAGGAAGATGTTGATGACCGAGGCGATCACGATGCCGATCAGCCCCATGAAGAAAAACGAGCCCCACGACGTGAGGTCGCGCTTCGTCACCATCCCGTAGACGCTCATCGCGCCGAACATGCCGGCCGCGCTGAAGAACGCCATCTGGATCGTCGCGATCTTGTAGACGAAGAAGATCGCGCTCAGCGTCAGGCCGTTGAGCAGGGCGAAGACGAGGAAAGCGGACGCCGCTGCCGCCGGGCTCATTTTCGTGATCCGCAGCGAGAGGTAGAACACCAGGCCGAACTCGCCGATCAAGAGCACCCAGCGCAGCGGGGTCGCAAAGATCAGCTGCTGCATCGCCGGCGAAGCGACGACCCAGAGCGCGGCGGCAGCAGTCAGCAGCAGCCCGCCGAACATCCATGCGTAGACGCTGCGGATGAAGGTCCGCTCGCGCTCGCCGGTCTCGGCCGTACGACCGTCGATCCAGGCCGGGGGTTGGTCACGATAGGGGAACTGGCTCATTGATCCTCCTTGAATTCGGCTGCGGTTGGGCTGGGACGTTCCGGAGTTCCTCGGGGTTCCTCGGGTTCCTCGGTTCCTCGGGGACTGAAGCGTTTCCGGACGGGAGGGGGTGGCACACGCCACGACCCACCACCGTGCGCAAGGCCGCTACCCCCCCCGAGGAACCCCGAGGGACCGTTTCTCTCCCACCCGCGGTCCCGATGATAACAGTGCCAACCCCGGGCCTACTCCTTGCGTGCTGGAATTCACATTAGTAGACTCAGGTTTCGACGTGCAGCAAAAGTTGATAGCGGTACGCTCAAGTTGAGCGGGCCATTCAAAGGAGAGAACACTATGTCAAAGATCATCGGCATTGACCTCGGCACGACCAACTCCGTCGTCGCGGTCATGGAAGGAAACGAGCCGAAGGTCATCGTCAACGCCGAGGGTGCCCGTCTGACTCCTTCGGTGGTCGGCTTTGCCAAGAACGGCGAACGGCTGGTCGGCCAGGTGGCCAAGCGCCAGGCGGTCACCAACCCCGAGAACACCGTCTTCTCCATCAAGCGGTTCATGGGCCGCAAGTTCAACGAAGTCAACGAAGAGATGAAGATGGTCCCCTACAAGGTGGCCGCGGCTTCGAACAACGACGCTCGGGTCGACATCCAGTCCAAGCTCTACTCGCCGCCGGAGGTTTCCGCGATGATCCTGCAGAAGCTCAAGCAGGCCGCGGAGGACTACCTCGGCGAGAAGGTCGAGCGCGCGGTCATCACCGTCCCGGCGTACTTCAACGACTCGCAGCGTCAGGCCACCAAGGACGCGGGTGAGATCGCCGGCCTCAAGGTCGAGCGTCTCGTCAACGAGCCGACGGCGGCCGCCCTGGCGTACGGCCTCGACAAGAAGGGGAACGAAACGATTGCCGTCTATGACTTCGGCGGCGGCACATTCGACATCTCCGTCCTCGAAGTCGGCGACGGTGTGGTCGAGGTCAAGTCGACCAACGGCGACACCCACCTCGGCGGCGACAACATCGACCAGAAGCTCATCGACTGGATCATCGACGAGTTCCGCAAGGACCAGGGGATCGATCTGTCGAAGGACAAGATGGCGCTCCAGCGCCTGAAGGAAGGGGCCGAGAAGGCGAAGATCGAGCTCAGCTCGACCATGTCGACCGACATCAACCTGCCGTTCATCACGGCCGACGCTTCCGGTCCGAAGCACCTCAACATGAACCTGACGCGCGCGAAGTTCGAGCAGCTCGTCGGCGACATCATCACGCGCACGATGGGTCCGGTGCGCCAGGCGCTCACCGACGCCGGCCTCGACCCGAAGAAGATCGACGAGGTCGTGCTCGTCGGCGGCTCGACCCGGATCCCGATGGTGCAGAAGCTCGTGCAGGACTTCTTCGGCAAGGAGCCGCACAAGGGCGTCAACCCTGACGAAGTCGTCGCGATCGGCGCCGCGGTCCAGGGTGGCGTTCTCGGAGGCGACGTCAAGGACGTCCTGCTGCTCGACGTGACCCCGCTGTCGCTCGGCATCGAGACGCTCGGCGGCGTGATGACGAAGCTCATCGAGCGCAACACGACGATCCCGACGCGCAAAGCCGAGACCTTCTCGACTGCGGCCGACAACCAGACGTCGGTCGAGATCAAGGTCTATCAGGGCGAGCGCGAGATGGCTGCGGCCAACAAGCTGCTCGGCGCGTTCCACCTGATCGGCATCCCGCCCGCTCCGCGCGGCATCCCGCAGGTCGAAGTCGCCTTCGACATCGACGCGAACGGCATCATGAACGTCTCGGCGAAGGACCTCGGCACCGGCAAGGAGCAGAAGATCACGATCACCAGCTCCTCCGGCCTGTCGAAGGACGACGTCGAGAAGCTCGTCAAGGATGCGGAATCGCACGCCGACGAGGACAAGAAGCGCCGCGAGGAAGTCGAAGCGCGCAACCACCTCGACTCGATGATCTACCAGGTCGAGAAAATGCTGAACGAGAACCGCGAGAAGCTCTCGAAGGACGATGTCTCGTCGCTCGAGACCGCGATCACCGACGCTCGGAAAGCGATGGAGCAGGGTGGCGCGGAGAAGCTGAAGGAAGCCAACGAAAATCTCACGAAGGCCTCCCACAAGCTCGCCGAGGCGATGTACCAGCAGGCCGGCGGGCAGGATGGCGGCGGCAACGCGGGCACGGGCAGCGCCGGCTCGAACCCCGACGACGTGATCGAAGCCGAGGTCGTCGACGAGAAGAAGTGACGTGTAGCGGGGGCGCCGCGGTCTCGCGGTGCCCCCGCGTTTTGCACGGTCACGGAATCGGAGCGCATCGAATGACACGCCGTAGAAACGACGGGTACGTGATGATCTCGATCATCGCCGAGCGCTACAACATCCATCCGCAGACGCTCCGCCTCTACGAGCGCGAGGGGCTCATCAAGCCGTCGCGCACCCAGGGCAACACGCGCCTTTACGGCGAAGACGAGGTCCGGAAGCTCGAGATGATCCTGCAGCTGACGCGCGACCTCGGGGTCAATCTCGCGGGCGTCGAGGTCGTCCTGCGCCTGCAGCGGATGATGGAGGAGGCCGACATGGAGTTCGGCCGCGTCATCGACTACATCCGTCAATGCATGCTCGACCGCCGTTGCGGCATGGACCGCGAGAACGCGCTCGTGCTTGCACAGAGGAAGGACCTCACGCGCCGCGGCTGACGCGGTGAAGAGTGAAGAGTGAAGAGTGAAAAAAGGGGCCCGAAAGCCCCTTTTTTTACTTCTTTTCATACTTCAGACTTCTTACTTCTTACTTCTCGTATAGACGATCTCCATCGTCTTGTACGTCTTCCCGTCGGGGCCCGGGCCGAACATCGACATGGTCAGCTGATCGGGGCCGTCGACCGAGATGACCTCTTCGATCGCGGCGTCCTTGCCGGTCATCGGATCGGCGTAGCTTCCGCTCGACTTGAACGACTTGCCATCCGAGTCGGGGCCGGTCGTCATCATCACGCCGGTCGTCGTGTTGTCCATCCACACGCCCCAGTGCTGCTTCTTCACGTTGTCGTAGCCGGCATAGCCGAGCCCCTCGAACGGCTGGCCCATGAAGGAGCTCTTGAAACGCTGTTCGAGGAAGCGGCCACCCATGACCCACTTGTGCTCGGACTTTCCGGTCGAGACCATCGGCTCGGCGCCCGGCGCAGGCCACATGGTGACCTTGGCGTCCCACGTGCCGACGAATCCGTCCAGCAGCTTGTGCTGCGGGCCCGGGGCCGCGGCGGAGGCCATCGCCGCCATCATCTTCTGCATGTCGTCCTTCTCGGTTTGTGCGAAGGCAGGGAAGGAGCAGACCAGGACCAGGGCAACAAGGAGACTGACGTTGCGTTTCATGTGCTTCCTCCTTTTTGAGAAGAGGATTTTAGTGCGCAACGGTGAGGGGATCGCGTTTTCTACGCTGCGTAGAGCGGGTGCCATTCGGCCGGACCTTCAGGCTCGTGGGGGGCGCGTAACGGGTAACCACGGAGGCACAGAGAGCACAGAGGCAGCACAGAGGAAGACAGGGGAAACCAACGGAAGAACGAGGCCTGTGTCCTCGGTACGACGAATCACCAGATTCTTCGCACGGCCGACGACCTGTTCTGGGACCGGGCATTCGAGCGCGCATGTTCCCGAGGAACCCCGAGGAACCCCGAGGAACTCAGGGACCGAGGGACCTGGTGCCCTCCCGGCGCCGCCTATTTCTTGACGCGCGACTCCACGAACTGTGGATCCCAGGGGCGGGAGATCACGCACGAGTTGATGCCGCCGATGCCCATGCTCAGCTTTCCGCTCAGGCCGCGCTCGACGTTGCAGCCGTCGGCCTGGACGAACTTCGCCGAGTGGATCTTCACGTCGGCGTGCAGTTCGCCCTCGGTGAGCGGAACCGGGAAGAGCTGGCCGCGCGCGACGCCGAGGTGCTGGGCCGTGAGCTCCCAGCCGCCGCCGACCGACATGCCGTGGCCGAACGTCCCTTTGCGCGCCGTGAAGATGACGTCAGGGTGAAGCATCTCGAGCGAGTGCTCGATCTCGCTCGCGTCACCCGGTGTCGCCGTCGCATGCATGTCCCACGTCGTGATGTCTTTTTTCTGCACGTCGTCGAGCGCGGCCTTCATGGCGAGCTGCGGGCCGCCTTTCGACGGCGTGATGATGTGGTGGGCATCCGACGACGTTCCGATCCCGACGATCTCGAGACCGAGGGGCGTAAAGCCTGCGGCCATCATCTCGTCGGCGTCGCCGATGATCCAGACGCACGAGCCCCCTGAGACGTGAGTTCCCTTGAGGCCTGTGAGCGGGCGCGAGACTTCAGCGTCCGCGGAGACGACGTTGGCGTTGTAGAAGGCCGACAGCACCATGGGGTGCGGCGGCGGGTCGGTCATGCCGACGACGACCGCCTTCGCCTCGCCGAGGTGGATCGCGTCGACCGCCATCTTGAGCGCGATGCCGAACGAGGCGCAGGCCGCGATCGGCGCGAACGCCGGCCCGACGATCTTGCCGAGCATCGAGATCTGCGACGCGGGGATGTTCGCGATGTTCCACAGGAGGTTCGGCGAGACCGCCGCCCACGGCTCTTCCGGGCAGCCCCATTTCTTGTTCAGCTGGCGGACCCGGTTGAGTTTCTGCCGGATCGATCCGAGCTTTGCCGAGCCGGACGACGGAGGGACCGGCTCACCGAGGATCTCGCGCGACTCGCGAAGGTATTCGGCCAGCGCGTCGCTCCGTTCGGTCCAGAAGGACTCCCACGCGTGCTTCGCGTCGATCCACTCCTCGCTGCCGATCTCGAGCCCAGACGGGTCGGTGGGAGCCGCTGCGTCGGCCTGGCCCTCCCGGTGGCGGCGCAGCGCCGCACAGCGCTCGGGGTGGCTCCAGAACTCGTTCCAGCGCTGCAGCGAGCGGGTGTAGGCGAGAGCCTGCTCGAAGGTGACCGTCACGTCGCCCAGCCCGGTGCCGACGTAGACGTGACAGGCCGTGCCGAGCGACTGGAGGTGCTGCTCGATGCCCTGATTCTGGCCCAGAGCCTGGATGAACGCGCCGATCGCGTACTGCACCATCGGCCCCATTTTTTCCCTGAGCTGGGCGAACTTGGCGGGAGGAAAGCGCTCATCGAACCAGCTGCGATAGACGTCGAAGTCGAATTCGGGCTGTCCGACGAGGAAGTTCGAGGGGCCAAAACCGGTGAACGGGACGAGCCACGTCTCCGCTCGCTCGAGGTTGTGTTCGAAAGCGTTGATATTCGGAGACTTCGGAGCGACGAGGCCCCATCCGAACACGCCGATGCGCCTGCGGTCCGACATAGGGGGCGCATTGTACCGAAATTGCATTTGAGGCAGCCCGCGGGTCCGAACGCGAGAGAATGCAACGAACGGATGAAGCCGGCCGGTCGTTGCAGAGCTCACGTGCGGAGATCTGCGAACTCGACTTGTGGAGAGGTGTCCTTGAAGAACTCAGTTGTCCGACTGTCTGTCGTGGTGCTTGCCCTGGCGCTCTCACTCTTCGCATGCAAGGGCCGGGAAACCGCCGAGGGTGGTGAGGGGGCGACCGCAACGATCGAACGCGCGCGCCCGCAGCCGGAGCCGACCGGTACCGACGCCCTGACCGAAACCGTGAGCATCGAAGAAGAGAGCCGCTCGACCGCCGAGGGCGGCGTCCTCACGAATCCGGAGACCGCCGGTACCACCGGGACGACCTCGACCGCGACCACGACGACCAACCCGCTCCCGTCGACGAGAACCCGGTGAGATGGCGGGAGCGGCGGGAGCGCTCTACGAGTCGCTGATCGAGCGCGACCTCGACGCGATCCCCGCCGCCGTCCGGCAATTCCGCGACGACCACTCCTCGGATGAGCTCTTCCTCGCGGTTGCGCGCTTCGCCGTCCTGGCTTACGCGCCCTCGGGCCACTCGCGGCACGCTCTGCTCGCCTGCCTTTCGGCGCGCGACGTCCGGGATGTGGCCGGGGAGCGGTTCGACGACCTCCTGATCGAGTGCGCCCGTTACGCCGCCGAGAGCCGCCGTCC
>JBAQWH010000064.1:0-10757 GCA_049298815.1 Thermoanaerobaculia bacterium
GCACTGGAGTCGCGGCCCTGCCTTCCGGAACTGCTCCGGCCATCCCTCCCGCTTCGCCGAAGGCACCCCAGCCACAGAAGGCAGCAGCCCCGGGGCAACAGACGCAGTGGGTCTGGCTGATGGACGAGGCGAAGATGAAGGACCGTCTCGAGCCTGCTGCGGTCGAGCCCGAGGTCGAGGAAGAGGAAGAGACGACGACCGTCGAGGAACCGCGTACCGCGGGAGCGGACGGCCGGAGACGCCGCCGCCGTCGCAGTGGCGTTCGCCGGACCGAACCGTTGTCCGGCAACCGCGGAAAGCACCTCGTGGAAGACGGCGAGAGCGAGCCGGAGTAGTCGTTAGTCGTTAGTCGTTAGTCGTTAGTCGTTAGTGGTTAGTTGGTAGTGGAAGAATTGGGTGGAGCGATGACTTCGTATCGCGACCTGATCGCCTGGCAGCGCGCGATGCAGCTGGCCCGGCTCGTCTACGACGTGACGTCCTCCTTCCCGTCGAGTGAACGTTACGGTCTCATCCAGCAGATGCGTCGAGCGGCTGTGTCGATCGCTTCGAACATCGCCGAAGGCGCTGGGCGTCTGACGACGCGGGACTGGCAGCACTTCCTCGGTCAGGCGCGCGGGTCTACCTTCGAACTCACGACGCAACTCCTGCTCTCTTCGGACCTTGGATTCGCGCCACGCGAGCAACTCGAACGTGCCATTCAGGACGCTGAGGAGGTAGGCCGAATCATCAACGGCCTCCTGAGCTCAACCGAGCGCCGCAGCGACAGAAAACCCACCACTCCCTCCACTAACGACTAACGACTAACGACTAACCACTCACACGTACGCGTTGATGAAGTGCGCGCTGACTTCTGCGGCGACACTCAGCTCGACCGGCACGTGGACCAGCGGGTGGATCGCGTTGTAGGTGTGGCTCGCGCGGTCGATCAGCATGAGTGACGCGTCGTTCGCTGCGCCGGCGATCTCGGAAGCCTCGGCGACCGGCACGGACTCGTCGCGCCGGCCGTGCACGACGAGCAGCGGCACCTCGAGACGCCGGGCAGCCGCGACCACGTCGAGCCGCTCGCGGTGCGCGAGGTAGTCGTCCAGCACCGCGGTCGACATCTTCATCAGCTGCCCGGTGCGCTGGTTCACGACGTCGAGCGATCCCGCGGCGCGCCAGCCGGCGATCGTCGCATCGTCCCATCGGGAAAGATGCGAGATCGCACTCCAGGTGATGACGCCCTGGAGGTCGGGCACCTCTTCCGCGCCGAGCAGGGCGACGGCACCGCCCCGCGAGTGGCCAAGGAGAAACGTCGACAGGCCAGGCAGCTCCGCCTGCGCCCTGGCAACCACCGCGCGGAGGTCGGCGAGCTGGATCGAGTACGTGTCATCGCGGAAGAGGTCGAGCCGGTCGAACGCTTCCGGATCTTCCCCGATCCCCGATCGCGACATGTTGAAGCGGCAGACCGCGATCCCGTGCAGCCGCAGCACGTCGGAAAGCCAGGGGAAGAATCCCCACTGCATGAACCCCTTGAACCCGTGGACCACGATCGCGAGAGCGCGCGGCCGCTCCGGAGACTGGATGGTCATCCGGATCGGGAGCCGTTCGTCGGACTGAATCGTCAGGTTCATCGGAATGCCGTCAGACGTTGAAGCGGAAGAGGATCACGTCCCCGTCCTCGACCTCGTACTCTTTTCCTTCGCTGCGCATCTTTCCCGAGGCGCGCGCGGCCTGCTCTCCGCCACAGCCGATGTAGTCATCGTAGGCGATCGTCTCGGCGCGGATGAAGCCCCTCTCGAAATCGCTGTGGATCTCCCCTGCCGCCTGCGGCGCTTTCGAGCCGCGATGGATCGTCCAGGCGCGCGCTTCCTTCGGGCCGGCGGTGAAGAACGTTTCGAGGTTGAGCAACTTGTAGGCCGCGCGGACTAGCGCCTCGAGGCCTGGCTCGACGAGCCCCAGCTCTTCGAGGAAGTGCTTTCGCTCCTCGGGGTCGAGCTGCGAGATCTGCGATTCCAGCTCGCCGCAGATGACGACGGTCTCGCCCCCCTTCTGCGCAGCGACCCGGCGGACCGTCTCGATGGCGGGAACATCGCGGCCGAGATCGGCCTCCCCGATGTTCGCGACGTACAGCACCGGTTTGAGCGTGATGAGGCTCAGCTCGCGCAGGGCCGCCTGGTGCTCGTCGGAGAGACCGGCGGCGCGAAGCGGGATCCCCTTCTCGACGGCCGCGATCGCGGCGGTGAGCGCTTCGAGCGCCTCGGCGCCCTCCTTCTGGCCTACACGAGCCATCCGTCCCGCGCGGTCCGCGCGCTTCTGCAGCGACTCGAGATCCGCGAGGAGGATCTCGGTCTCGATCACTTCGATGTCGCGCTCGGGATCGACGCTTCCCTCGACGTGGACGACGTTCGGGTCGTCGAAGCAGCGGACGACGTGGAGCACCGCGTCCGTCTCGCGGATGTTCGCGAGGAACTGGTTGCCGAGCCCTTCACCTTTGCTCGCACCGCGCACCAGGCCGGCGATGTCGACGATCCGGAGATCTGTGTAGACGACCTGCTTGCTCCCCGCGAGCTCGGCGATACGCTGCAGCCGGGAATCGACGACCGGCACGACGCCGACGTTCGGCTCGATGGTGCAGAAGGGATAGTTCGCGCTCTGCGCGCCTGCGGCGGTCAGTGCGTTGAAGATCGTCGACTTGCCGACGTTCGGCAGACCGACGATGCCGGTGGATAGACCCATGTCGTTGTGTGCTCCCCTGTAGTTGCGCCGCAGCTAACCGCGCCGGCAAGCTCACGATTCCGCGCGACGAGGCCATCCATCGAGCCGCGGAGCGGGGAAAGAGGCGATGAACCACAGAGGCACAGAGGACACAGAGGAGCACAGAGAGCCTGCCTCGACCGGCCATCCTCTGTGCAGCTCTGTGTCCTCTGTGCCTCTGTGGTTCATCCTACTTTCGCCGCGCCGCAGCACGAGGCCCTCTCGCCGAGGGTCACCCCATCGCGGCGGCGCGCTTCGCAGCCTCGACTGCACCGAGCAGGCCGACGTTCTCGTTCGTGATGACGTGCACCGGCATCGTCTCGAGCAGCGAACGGAACCGTCCCTTCCGCACAAACGCGTCGAGGAACTTTCCGTCGGTGAACCTGCCGAGGTTCTTCGCCGCGATCCCTCCCGCAAGGAACACTCCACCGCGCGCGAGCAGCCTGAGGCCCATGTTCCCCGCTTCAGCGCCATAGGCGTCGACGAAGATCCTGAACGCCTCCGCCGCGAGCGGGTCGCCCGCCTCGCAGAGCTCGGCAACCTCGCCACCGTCGGCAGCGGTCCCGCCGAGGAAAGTAAAGATGTTGACCAACCCGATCCCCGACACCACCCGCTCCCAGCTCACGTGACCGTGCTCGGCCTGCAGATGGCGCAGGAGCCGGCCCTGCTGTTCGTCCTGCGGCGCGAAGTCGCCGTGGCCCCCCTCCGTCGCGAACGCGTTCCAGCTGTCGCCTGCCGGCACGATGAACGCTTCGCCGAGCCCGGTGCCGGCCCCGAGGATCGCCATCGGGGCGCTCCGATCGCAAACGCCCAGCTGGATCGTCACGAGGTCCTCGACTGCGAGCAGCGGGACGCCGAGCGCGACGGCGAAGAAGTCGTTGATCAGCGTCGTTCTCCGGAATCCGAAGCGCGCGGCGAGCTCACGCTCGGACACCTTCCAGCCGACGTTGGTCACGTCCGCTTCGCCCTCGTAGACCGGCCCCGCCACCGCGAGACAGGCCGAGTCCACCGGTCCGCTCACGCCCTCCAGAAAGTGCGCGACCAGCTCCTCGAGCGTCGCGTGCACTCCGCTGTCGTAGCGATCCTCGGCCGAGATCTCGCCACCGGGCTCGACGACCCTGAGCAGCGTCTTCGTCCCGCCGATATCGCCACCGAGCAACCTCGCGCCAGCACTCATCCGTCCTGCCTCACCACGTCTTCGATACGGGCGGACTATAGCGTGGAGCGCTCAGGGCTACGCCCTACTCCTCGAGCATCAGTTCGAGGTCGTTGAGTCCCGTCGACTTCCCGAGGGCGGCATTGCGCTCGCTCTCGAAGACGTAGACCGGAGTCCCGACCGTCACGTGCTTCCAGAGGGTCTGAAGCGGACGGGAGGCAACGCGGATGCAGCCGTGCGACGCCTTCTTGCCGAGCGAGGCCGGCTGGTCGGTGCCGTGGATCAGGATTCCGCCGCCGAGGTCGAGCGCGTACTTGCCCATCGGTCCCTTTTCGAGGCGCAGCGGCGAGTTCCCGGGAGGCACCTTCTTCCCCTCTTCGATGAACGCCCAGTCGGGCTTGCGCCAGACCGGGTCCTTGATGCGGCCCTGAACGGTATGGAGGCCGCGCGGCGTCCGGAACCACCAGGTCCTGGTCCCTTTGCGCAGGATCTTGTCCGAGCCGGTGGCGACGGCCGTCTCGACGACGCGCGTCCCGTCGCGGAAGAGGTAGAGCTTGTTCTTCGAGACGTCGATCGTCACGACGAGCCCCTCCTGCGGCGCATCGACCGGGAGGCCGTCCTGGACGAACGCGAGGGCGGTAACTGCGGCCGGGGGCCGCGAGGCCGCGGGCTCGGCAACGACAGGCACTGCTGCGAGAGCGATGGTCGCTGCGAGGACGATACGAGCAGGAACGAGGAGCACTGGGAACCCTCCGCACACGAGTTATTGTTTCTGTGAATAACTGATTGCGAAGGAGAGGCCACTTCGAGAGGAGTGCCCTACTCGAGCGTCGAACCGTCTGAATTCTGGACGGACGTGCACGCCCCGGAGAACTGCCGGCCGGCCCTGCGATGCTAAGTTGTTGATCTACTGCGACTTACGTGCGTCGCTGATGTGGCACCACCTGAGAAGGACTTCTGTCCGGAGGGCTCCATGAACCGCACTGCCGTTCTGCACACCTCGACGACCTCACCGATGGCGGCACTCTGGCCAGACGGCGCTCAGCGGCTGGCCGACGCGATCCCTCTGCCCTGCTGGATCCATGCTGTCGACTCAGGTGAGGAGCTCGCTGCGAATGCCGCGGCGGAGGAGCTCACCTGCTCGCAGTCGGGACCGCGGCGGTCGCCCGCCGTGGGTGAGCTCCGGGTCACGGTGCTGGAGATCGACGGCCGCCGCGTGGAGATGTCGGTTGCCGCGGAGGCGCCGAGGGCCCACGGGGAGTGCGAAGCACACATGCGGGCTCTGGTCGATGGCAGCGTCGACATCATCTACGAGGCCGACCACGCGGGCCGGTTCACGTTCGTGAGCGCAGCGTCCAAGAGCATGCTCGGGTTCTCGCCGCGTTCGCTCCTCGGCCGCCCCTACACCGACCTGATTCGACCGGACTGGCGGAACCGGACCGCCGAGCACTACCGGACACAACGCCTGTCCGCCGAGCCCTCGACGCACTTCGAGTTTCCAGCGGTGACCGCCGACGGCCGTACGGTCTGGCTCGCACAGAATGTCCAGACGGTGCTCGAAGGCAACCGGGTCGTCGGGTTCCGTGCGGTTGCTCGTGACATCACCCGGCAGCGCGTCGTCGAGGAGCGTTTCCACGCGTTCATGGACCACAGCCCGACTGCGGCCTTCATCAAGGACGCCGAGGGGCGCTACGTCTACGCGAACGCTCAGATGAACAGTCTCTTCGCCTCCGTCGGGCAGTCGGTCGTCGGCCGCACAGACGCCGATCTCCTTCCAGCGGAGATCGCTGCGACGATTGGGGAACACGACCGCAACGCGCTCGCCACCGGCAAAGCGGTGCAGGTCATCGAAGAGGTCCCGGTCGACGGCATCGTCAGGCAGTGGCTCGTCTACAAGTTTCCGATCGATGAGGACGGCAAGACGAGTTGTCTCGGCGGCGTCGCGATCGATCTGACCGACCGGCTTCAACTCGAACGTGATCTCGCGGCCGCCCGCGACGCGGCTCTCGGCTCGGCTCGCGAGAAGTCGCAGTTCCTCGCAAACATGAGCCACGAGATCCGAACGCCGATGAACGGAGTGCTTGGACTTCTCGGCATCCTGCTCGATACGCCGCTCACCGCGGACCAGCACGATCTCGCCCAGACCGCGCGCTCCAGTGCAGATGCCCTCCTTTCGATCATCAATGACATCCTCGACTTCTCGAAAATCGAGGCCGGCAAGCTGACGTTCGAGGATCTCGACCTCGACATCCGGGCCGCCTGCGACTCGGTCATCGACCTCCTGGCAGAGAGTGCTCGCGCGAAGTCCCTGGAGATCGGCTGTGTGATCGATCCCCGGATTCCGCGGTTGCTGCGAGGCGACCCGGGACGCCTCCGCCAGGTTCTCCTGAACCTCGTTGGAAACGCGGTCAAGTTCACGAGCGATGGAGGCGTGCTCATTCAGGTGGAACGTGAGGAAGAGCGCGGGGGCCGCGTTTCCCTTCGCTTCCGCGTGACCGACACCGGAGCGGGAGTCCCACACGCGGTGAGGCCGCACCTCTTCGAGCCTTTCACGCAAGCCGAGGCCAGCACGACGCGGCGGTTCGGCGGAACCGGCCTGGGTCTCGCGATCTCGCGCCAGCTCGTCCGGATGATGGAGGGGGAGATCGGCTGCGAAAGCGAGCCGGGATGTGGCTCGACCTTCTGGTTCACGGCCAGTTTCGAATGCAACGAGTCGCACGAGGCCGTCGTGCCGCACGGCTTCGAAGCGTCACGCGTGCTGATCGTCGAGGACAGCACCGTGACACGCCACCTTCTTGCCATGCAACTGACCGCCTGGCACATTGCCAACGAAACTGCAGTGAACGGGGTCTCGGCGCTGTCGATGCTGCGCAACGCGGCCGCGGCAGGCTCTCCCTTCGACGTCGTGATCACCGATCTGCAGATGCCGCAGATCGACGGGGTCACGCTGGCGAGACTGATCGCCGCCAACCCGGATCTCGGGAAACCGCGTGTCATCGTGGTGACCAGCGGGTCGGCGTCCTTCGACGCAAGCGCTCTCGCAGCGAGCGGTATCACGCGTTGCCTTCGGAAGCCGGTCAAACCGCAGCATCTCCTGGCCGCGCTCTCCGGCGAGACGCATGACGCGCAGCGGCTCCCTCCGCCCATCGCGCTGTCGATTGCGCCTTCCCTCCCCGTCCACCACCGCGTGCTCGTCGTGGACGACAACGTCATCAATCAGAAGGTCGCCGTCCGCCAGCTCCAGAAGCTGGGCATCGCTGCCGACGCGGTCGGCAACGGCATCGAGGCACTCGAGGCCGTCGGACGGATCGCCTACGACCTCGTGCTGATGGACTGTCAGATGCCCGAGATGGACGGCTACGCCGCAACGGCGCAGATCCGAGCACGCGAAGCGGTTTCGGGGACGCGGATGCCGATCATCGCCCTCACGGCGAGCGCCTCGGATGCCGACCGCAAACGCTGCCTCGAAGCCGGGATGGACGACTTCGTCTCGAAGCCGGTGCGAGAAGAAGCGCTGCGCAACACCCTCGCGCTCTGGCTCGAACCGGAGACGGCAAAGGAGCCCCGCACCGCTCTTGCCGTGTGACGCCAAGGCCGCGGAGGCTGCACCACGACTCGCGGCAATCGGCACAGCCGTTTGGTACCCTCGACCCGACTCGAACGCGACCTGCGGCTTCAGGAAAGCGCCGTACCTCCACGCAGGCTCAGGTATGCAGGCCGAGGCGTGCGTTCAGAGTTCACGATGAGGTGTCAAATTGAATTTATCCGCCGACAACTCGTCGATAACGCCTCCGCCCGCCGCCTGGCTCTCTGCACCTTCCGCCAAGTCAGTCAGTTGCCGCATCGCGTTGCGCGCCGCATTAGAAGGCTATGCGCGTGAGCGGCACGATATGCGGGAGAATGGAACTCGTCTAAAGGTGTAGTAACTACGAGTTAGCCGACGACGATGATCCACGCAAAGTGTGATGAGAGCTACCTTCACGCGATCGCCACTACGTCCCATTACGTCTTTGGCGGGTACGTAGCGCCGGCCGAAAGATGGGCTACCTTCGCAGATCTGTGGAGCACCACTCTGCGCGAATTGAAAGCAACGGATTTCGGGTATCACGCTTCCGACTGTCACGGTGGCAACAAGAGTTATCGGCGGTGGCCCGAGCGTCGGAGACGCGAGCTTGGATATCGGCTAACGGTGGATATTACGGCCGCCAAGCTCTTCCCCGTAGTTGCTGTGATCGAGATGCAAGCGTATCGACCCTACGCATCGCTGTTCACTCGCTTTCTAGGGGCTTCTCATCAAAGCAAATACAACCATGCCCACATCCTCGCGGCTCGCCAGTGCGCTCATCAGATGCTTCTCCTGACGGAGCATGCTCCCGAGCCGATTTCGTTCGTATTCGACCGAAACAAGGAGTTCGGGAAAAGAGCGTTGGAGTGGCTGAACAAAGACGCAGGTGACGCGCTGATCGAATATCGCGAGCGGATCGGCGCGGTAACCGAAAACGACCGCCTTTCTGATCCGGGCCTTCAGGCTGCGGATCTCCTTGCATTTTCAACCCTTCGAGAGCATGTCGGCCGATCAGCATGGCACTGGAAGGAGCTCAACGCTGCTGTTTCCGTCCAAACCTTTGTCGCCGGCCGAGATTTCTGGGAGGAAATCGCTCAGAGCGTCGAGACGCGCATGGCCGGCGGCTAGCTCAGTCGCTGCACCAGACGAGGCCCGCCTCACCTGCCTCGCAAGTTGATAGAGTTGCGCGTGCGGGCTTCGCCGGTGCGCGGCGAGCCGGTTAGGCGGATGGTGGATCGGCCTCGCTGATCGGAGGCATCGCGGCTTCATCCTTTCTGCGCAGGCGGCAGAGTTCTGGCTCCAACAGCAACTCCGCGAGCTTCTGTGCAGGTGTCGCGATGGTCAGCCCTATGTTCGCCTGCTCGATCTCCGCATCAGCGGACGGTCCACTCGCCTTTACGTCCCAATGACCACGGACGACACCGACAAGGGTAAGCCGGTGGACGAGAGGAGAAAATACTCTGCCTGGTCGGTTGAGAAGCGATCCTTCATGAATGACCGTGAAGATCGGTGTGCCACTCAATCCGCCGAAAGACCGCATCTCGATCAGATATGCGTCGTAAGGTGCTCCCGTATGATCGTCGATGAAAGGTTCGGTGGGCATGCTCGCGACGATTCCGCTCCTGAGCACGGGGAGGTTCCGCTTCTTTCCGTGACGGAAGTAGAAGAGCCCAACAGCCATCACCTCGTCCCCGGTCCCGAAGTAGTGCTTTTCGAGAAGCTCGTCGAAGGCGAACGTCTCGGCCGGTATCAGTCCCACCTCGTAGCTCGCAGGCGGGTCGAAGGGAAGCACTGCTAGGTCCACGGCCGGGTCAGGGTGAAAGTACCAGTTGGTAGTGGTCTCCTCGACGACTGAGCCGCCGTCGGTGGTGTTGTACCTGATGAGGAGCGGGCTAGCGCTGTCTTGCGCCCGCCGCACGTTGTGTGCGGCCGTGGCGAGGTAGGGGTGGTAATCGCCCTTCTGCCCGGTAACGCCAACCCCGACCACGAAGGCAGTGCCTCGGTAACGAATGGTTCCATCAGCGTCTCGGGCTCCGAGAAACGACACGCAATTCTGGACCTCGTCCGGTAGACGCATGGGCATGGTCAAGATTATGACCCACCGCCTAATTCTGCGTTGCACCGGTCGTTGAACCGCGCCGCGTGAGTCGTAGTTTGCTACTCTGTCCCGTGCGGTTCAACGCCGGTGAGCGCTGGTCCGTTAGCCGACCAAAATGGACGGAACACTTCTCGGAATCGTCGTGGGTGTCTTGGGGACCATTCTGGTTCAGATGCTCCAGCACTCGAACGAAACCAGGCGTTCGCTGGCAAGGCGGCGCGAGGAGAAGCTTGTCGATCCGATCATCCAGTTTGTAGACGAAGCGTTGCAGTTTCTCAGCGATTTCTACTGGCGCAAGTTGGACGGCAACGACTCGGGACTTCTTGCGCGGATCGAGAGTTTGCGTGCTAAGGAATCGTCGGTAGAAGCGCGGGTACACGCGCTCGCATACCCTGGCCTGCTCGAGGCTTACGCCGACTTTGATTCTCACATTGGGAAGTTCCGCATGTCCTTCGTCAAAGGCAACTTGGACGAGGCACGAACTCTCACCAAGAGCGCGTCCGAAGCCGCCGGCGCTCTGCTGCGGCAACTGGTGGAACTGCCGTCAGCTAGACGCCCTTCGGCGATAAGTCGGCTAACTCGGCCGCTGCACCGGACGAGGCCCGCGCCGCGATCGTCGTAACTTGCTACTCTTACGCGTGCGGGCCTCGCCGGTGAGCGGCAGACCGTTAGCCGCCACGAATCATGAACCTTGCCGAACTCGCGGAGTCTCTCCCGAACGGGTTGCACGATGCAGAACTGGCACGGTGGACCGTTGACTACGTGGCGCGAACGGCGGTGCTCGAACTCGAACTGTGGGTCGCTACCGATGATTCGCCTCGCGAATTGTATCGGCCTGCTCGCCTCACACTCTCTGGTGTCGAGTACTTGGTCATCGAACCTCCGGATCCGACGTATCCGTTCCAAGGCTCGAAGAGCATCACGATTGATCTCTCGTCAGAGGCCACGGAGTTCGTACCGCAGGCCGGAGCGGGCACTGCATTCCGGCTGTTCGTTGCCGAGTGGAACAGTTTCATCTGCGGCGCGGCAAGTCGGGCAGAGCTGGAGTGGGTCGGGCCGGCTGCCCCGCGCGTGGCGCCTGACATCAAGACTCAACTGCAACGCTGACGCGATGATTGTACGTGCTGTACGTTCAATGAGGGAGAGAGGCCTCGCTCCACCCGCCTCAGCTCATCGAGACGTTCCATCGGCGTCGCGTAGCC
>JBAQWH010000065.1:0-1716 GCA_049298815.1 Thermoanaerobaculia bacterium
GCCTTGCCCCGGCCCGAGCGGGACGGACCGTGATGCGAACCGCCATCTACGCACGCTTTTCAACCGAACTCCAGCACGAACGCTCCATCGAAGACCAGATCCAACTCTGCCGTGGCTACGCGGCGAAGAACGGGCACGATGTCGTGGCGGTCTTCGACGACCGGGCGCGGTCCGGGGCCTCGGTCTTCGGGCGTGACGGCCTCATGCGCATGATGGACGCGGCGCGGGACAAGGCCTTCGACGTCATCCTCGTCGAGGCGCTGGACCGCTTGTCGAGGGACCAGGAGGACCTCGCCGGCATCTGGAAGCGCCTGAACTTCCTCGGCATCGAACTCCGCGCCGTGCACGACGGGAAGGCCGACCAGATTCAGATCGGCATCCGCGGCCTCGTCGGCGCGCTCTATTTGCAGGATCTCGCCCACAAGGTCCGGCGCGGCATGGCGGGCGTCGTCCGGGACGGTCGTCATGCGGGCGGGCGCGCTTATGGCTACCGTCCCGTGCCCGGCAAGCCGGGGGAGTTGGAGATCGACCCCGACGAGGCCGCCATCATCCGCGAGATTTTCGAATCCTATGTGGACGGCAGGACGCCGCGGGACATCGCGGCCCGCCTGAACGCCCGGCAGGTGCCGCCGCCGCGGGGACGGTACTGGACCGCATCCACGATCAACGGCTCGCTGAAGCGCCACAACGGCGTGATCCTCAATGAGCTGTACGCAGGCCGGATCGTCTGGAACAAGATCCGGATGGTCAAGGACCCGGACACCGGCAAGCGCGTCTCCCGGCCCAATCCGCCCGCCGAGTGGCAATCCGTGGACGCGCCTCACCTCCGGATCATCGAGCACGAAATTTTCGAGCGGGCGGGCGCAATCAAGCAGGAGCGCGGCGGCCCGCTGCCCCACCATACCCGCAAGCCCAAGCGGGTCCTTTCCGGCCTCCTCAAATGCGGATGCTGCGGTTCCGGCATGTCCGTGAAGGACACGCGCAAGGGAAAGCAGCGCATCCAATGCACGCAGATGAAAGAGGCCGGAACCTGCGATCATCGCCGCGTTTACGACCTCGACCTTGTCGAGCGCACGGTCTTCGACGGGCTGAAGGCCAACCTGACGACGCCCGACCTAATCGCGGCCTATGTCGAGACCTACAACGAGGAGCGCAAACGCCTCGCGGCCAGTCTGATCGCCACCCGGTCGCGCATCGAGAAGCGCCTGGCGCGGGTCAAGCGCGACTTCGACCGCATCTTCCAGTCATATGTGAAGGGCTTCTCGGAGGAGGACGAGGTCCGCGCACCACTCGCGGAGCTGCGGGCCGAACGCAAGCAGCTGGAAGCAGAGCTGGCCGCTGCCGAGAAGCCCCCGGAGACCGTAGCGCTGCACCCGACCGCGCTCGCCCGGTACCGGCAACAGGTCGAGGATCTGGCGAAGGCCTTGTCGTCAGAAAGCGCGGGCGACGTCCGTGAGCCGATTAGCGCTCTGCGCGAACTCGTCGCCGCCGTCGTGATTCACCCGACCCCGCCCGGCGCACCGATGGAGATCGAGGTCCGCGGGCGCCTCGCCGCCCTCATCGGTCACGATGTGTTCCCGGCAGCGCGGATGTGGGGGGGAACGGTGGTAGCGGAGGAGGGACTCGAACCCCCGACACAAGGATTATGATTCCTCTGCTCTAGCCGGCTGAGCTACTCCGCCCCGGCCTCGCTCGAGTGCGCGAGGCGAGGCGCTG
>JBAQWH010000066.1:0-3994 GCA_049298815.1 Thermoanaerobaculia bacterium
GGCGAGGACTTCGGGGCAGACCGAGACGACTCTTCCCTCCTCGATCCAGCGCTCGAGGATCGGGTCGCCGGATTTCTTGTCTCGGCCGTCGTAACGGACCGGAGCCCCGAGGAGGCAGGCGCTGACCAGGACCTTCATCGGTCGATGATAGTTCACTCATTCAGAGAGGTGCGTGGCTGCCTGTTGCGCAAGGCCGTCACCTCGGTGTCGGGCATCACAACCCTCTTTCCGCTCTGTGGCTTAAACAAAAGGAGGTCGCGGAGCCGTTTGTCGTCAGGCAGTAACCTCGCGCCGTGACAATCCGTTGACGTTTGACTGGCCGGGGGCCCGAGCCGGACCAGCGGCTGACACAATAGGCGGCGTCCGGCCTCGCCTTTTCCGGACAGAATCCGATCCGAGGTGCTCGTCCATGTCCCAATTCAAGCCGTTCCGCGCCTGGCGCCCGAAGCCGGAGCTTGCCGCGAAAGTCGCATCCGTGCCGTACGACGTCGTCAACACCGAAGAGGCGCGTGAGCTCGCGGCAGGAAACCCTTACTCGTTCCTCCATGTCGGGCGGCCGGAGATCGACCTCCCCGACGACCTCGACATCCACGCCGACGAGGTCTACGCGACCGGCGTCCGCAATCTCCGCCGAATGATGTCGGACGGCATCCTCGTCCTCGAGGACAAGCCGTGCCTCTACGTCTACCAGCAGAAGATGGGCGACCACGTCCAGTCCGGTCTCGTCGGTCTCTGCTCGGTCCGCGAGTACGAACAGGGGTCGATCAAGCGTCACGAGTACACGCGCCAGGACAAGGAAGACGATCGCACGCGGCACATCACCGAACAGAACGCGAATGCCGAGCCGGTCTTCCTGGCCTACCGTTCGATGAGCGCGATCGACGCGATCGTGAACGAAGCGCGCAAGACCGCGCCGCTGTATGACGTCGTGACGCCCGACGGGATCGGCCACACGGTGTGGGTCATCCGCGACGACGCCGCGCTCGCGAAGCTCGAGACCCTCTTCGGCTCGCTCGACGCGCTCTACATCGCAGACGGGCATCACCGGACCGCCGCCGCGATCCGCTACGGCCAGGCTCGCCGCGCGGGCAACCCGAATCCGACGGGCGATGAGTCGTACGAGAGCTTCATGGCCGTGCTCTTCCCGCACGATCAGCTGAAGATCCTCGACTACAACCGCGTCGTGAAAGACCTGGCCGGCATGACGGAGGAGCAGTTCCTCGCGCGCGTCGCCGAACGCTTCGACGTCGCGCCTGCAACCGAGCGTGCGCCCGGGAAACCGGCCACCTTCGGCATGTTCCTCGGCGGGAAGTGGTTCTCCCTGACCGCGAAGCCGGGATCGTTCCCGGCCAGCGATCCGATCGGGAGCCTCGACGTCAGCATTCTTCAGGAGAATCTGCTCGCGCCGGTGCTCGGCATCCAGGACGTCCGTACCGACAAGCGCATCGACTTCGTCGGCGGGATCCGCGGGATGGACGAGCTCGAGCGCCGCGTGAAGAACGGCTGGGCGGTCGCGTTCTCGCTGTACCCGACTTCGCTCGAGCAGCTGATGAGCGTCGCCGACGCGGGCCGGATCATGCCGCCCAAATCGACGTGGTTCGAGCCGAAGCTGCGGTCCGGACTGCTCGTGCGGGTCTACGAAGACTGAGTTGAAGCACGGGCCCTTCGTCCGTGCATCGTGGGTTTACCAGGGAAGTCGAGGAGGAACCAATGAAGATTCTGATTGCAGACGCGTTCGACGCGAAGATGCCCGAGCGGCTGAAGGCCTTCGGCGATGTGACTGACGACATGTCCCAGCTGAAGGATGCGAACATCCTGCTCGTGCGCTCGAAGACCAAGGTCACGGCGGAGCTGCTGGCGAACGCTCCCGCACTCGAGCTCGTGATTCGCGGCGGCGTCGGCCTCGACAATGTCGACAAGAAGGCCTGCGCGGAGCGGGGCATCCAGGTGATGAACACTCCGAGGGCGAGCAGCGTCGCAGTCGCCGAGATGGCGATGGCATTCATGGTCGCGATTCCCGCGCGTCTGTTCGAAGCGCACACGACCATGACCGAAGGGAAGTTCCTCAAGAACGAGCTGAAGCGGACCGAGCTCTTCAAGAAGACCCTCGGACTCATCGGCGTCGGCGCGATCGGCACCGAGGTCGCGAAGCGCGCGCAGGCGTTCGGCATGACCGTCGTCGCGTTCGACCCGTTCGTGAAGGACAACCCGTTCGCGACCATGCTCCCGACCCTCGGTGAACTGCTCGCGCAGGCGGACGTCATCAGCCTCCACACGCCGCTCACCGACGAGACGAAGGGAATGGTCAACACGGCGCTCATCGAGCAGATGAAGGACGGCGTGATCATCATCAACACCGGCCGCGGCAAGGTCGTTCTCGAGGAGGACCTCGCTGCAGCGCTCAGGAGCGGCAAGGTTCGCGCGTACGGAACCGACGTCTGGTACACCGATCCGCCAGCGCCCGACACGCCCCTCTTCCAGGCGCCGAACGTCTTCATGGCGCCGCACCTCGGCGCGTCGACGAAGGAGAACCTCGGCCGGATCGGCGACGAAGTCGTCTCGATCCTGACCACGTTCACTGCAAAGAGGACCGAGTCCGAGCTCACCGGCACGCCGGCCTGAGCACGAACGCCTCCGAGGAGAGACACCATGAGCAAACGAGTCATCAACTTCTACGCCGGCCCGGCCGGACTGCCGCTCCCCGCGCTCGAACGCGCGCAGCAGGAGCTTCTCGATTTCGCCGGCAGCGGCATGTCGGTCATGGAAATGAGCCACAGGTCGAAGGAGTACGACGCGGTCCACGAGGAAGCGCTCGCACTCACGCGCGAGCTTCTCGGCCTTCCGGCGAACTACAAGGTGCTCCTCCTTCAGGGCGGCGCGCACCTCAGCTTCGGGATGATCCCGCTCAACCTCCTCCGCGGCGGCCGCAAGGCCGACTACATCCTCACCGGCAACTGGGCCGAGAAGGCCTACAAGGAAGCGAAGCTCGTCGGTGGTGAGAACGTGCGGGTCGGCGGGACGACGAAGGAGCAGAAGTTCAACCGCCTTCCGTTCGCGAACGAGCTGACGATCGGCGACGACTCGACCTTCGTCCACTTCACCTCGAACAACACCGTCGAGGGGACGCAGTGGCACGAGTTCCCGAAGACCGACAAGCCGTATGTCTGCGACATGTCGTCCGACATCATGTGGCGACAGTTCGACGTGAAACAGTTCGGCCTGATCTACGCCGGCGCCCAGAAGAACCTCGGGCCGTCCGGCGTCACGCTGGTGATCATGCGCGACGACTTCCTCGAGATGTGCGAGGCGCAGGACCTTCCGAGCTATCTCCGGTTCAAGCTCCACGCCGAGAAGAACAGCCTCTACAACACACCGCCGACGTTCGGGATCTACATCCTCCGCAACGTCCTTGCGTACAACAAGGAGATCGGCGGCCTGACGGCGATCGAAGCGAACAACCGGAAGAAGGGCGAGCTGCTCTACGGCTGCATCGATCGGCACGCGGGCTTCTACCGGCCGTTCGTCACCGAGAAGGCGCATCGCTCGCTGATGAACGTCGACTTCTTCCTCCCGACCGAAGAGCTGACCGACGCGTTCGTGAAGGAAGCGAAGGCGAACGGCATGGTCGGCCTCAAGGGTTATCGCGACATCGGCGGCATCCGCGTCAGCGCCTACAACGCGGTGACGGTGCAGAACGTCGAGACCCTCGTGAGCTTCATGGAAGAGTTCGTGAAGAAGAACGCAGACAAGGCGGCGATCGCCACGGCCTGAGCTTCGAACCCTTGCATCAACGAAAAGGCACCTCCGCGGAGGTGCCTTTTTCGTCGCTTCTGCGCGTGGAGCCCGCGTAGCGGGCGACAGGCCGTGGACCCCGGCTTCAGGGCGTGTTGCTCAAGCCGGGTGGTGGATTGGCGTTTAGCGGGCGGAGCAGCGAAAGGCGAGAACGAGCGGTCGGTCGGGTGCGAGCAGCGTACGAAGTCGGTTGAGAGCCAGG
>JBAQWH010000067.1:0-1934 GCA_049298815.1 Thermoanaerobaculia bacterium
ATGCGCGGCACCGCGGCAACGAGTGCCCCCTCGGTTCCGGCGCCCTCTCCGGATCGCCTCTCGCGATCGACCGCGAAGCGCTCGCTGCGAGCCTCGGATTCGCACACGCCACCCGCAACTCGCTCGACGCGGTCTCGGATCGCGACACCGCCGCCGACTACCTCTACTGCGCGAGCCTGCTGCTCACGCATCTCTCGCGCCTCGCGGAGGACCTCATCTTCTTCACGAGCGACGAGGCGAAGTACGCCGAGCTCCCCGACTCGCTGGCGACCGGGTCGTCGCGCATGCCGCACAAGAAGAACCCCGACGTGCTCGAGCTCGTGCGCGGCCACGCCGGCCGGAGCCTCGGTGAGTTGACGGGCTTTCTCGCGCTGCTCAAGGGGTTGCCGCTCGCCTACGACAAGGACCTGCAGCTCGACAAGGAGCCGCTGTTCCGCACGCATGCAACGCTGCAGGTGCTCCTTCCGGCACTCGCCGCGCTGATCCGCGGCCTCAAGCTCGACCGGCAGCGGATGCGGATCGCCGCCTCCGGTGACCTGCTCCTCGCCACCGAGCTCGCCGATGCACTCGCAGCCCGCGGCATTCCGTTCCGCGAAGCGCACGACCTCGTCAGCTCGCGCATCGGCGAGGCGATCCGCACCGGACGCACGCTGCGCGAGCTCGGACCGACCGAGGAGATCACCGCAGACGATCTCAAAGCCCTCGACGTCGACCGCGCCCTCTCGCGCCGCTCCGCGTCGGGCGGAACGGCGCCCGCCCGCGTACGCGATGCAGCCGCGGAAGCCGTAGCATGGGCGGACAACGCGAAGTCGGGAGGCGTGCTGTGAAGCTGCCGAAAGGTTTCCTCGCCTCGGGTATCCGCGCCGGGATCCGGAAGAAGCGGCCCGACCTCGGCCTCATCATCTGCGAAGGTGGCGCGAACGCCGCCGCCGTCTTCACGCAGAACAAGTTCCAGGCCGCGCCGGTGGTGCTGTCGCGTGCGTCGCTCAAGAAGAGCGGCGGTCGCGTCCGTGCGGTCGTCGTCAACGCGGGCTGCGCGAACGCGATCACCGGCCGCGAGGGACTCGAGGCTGCGAAGCGCGTGCGGAGCCGCGTGGCCGAGCTCCTCGATTGCGCCGAGAACGACGTCTTTCAGGCCTCGACCGGCGTGATCGGCGTCGTGCTTCCGGACAAGTTGATTCGCCACGCGCTGCCTGGCTCGGTCGCGCGGCTCTCGGCCGGCGGTGGCGAGGCCCTCTCCCACGCGATCCTGACGACCGACGTCGGACCGAAGGTCGCGCAGGCGACGTTCACGATCGACGGCAGGCGAGCCCGCATCTTCGGCGTCGCGAAAGGCGCGGGGATGATCCACCCGAACATGGCGACCATGCTCGCGTTCGTGATGACCGACGCGGAGGTCGCGCCTGCAAAACTTCAGACGTCGCTCAAACAGGCGGTCGATCAGAGCTTCAACGCGATCTCCGTCGACGGCGACACGTCGACGAACGACACGGTCCTCGTGATGGCGTCGGGCAAAGTCGGCAACGCCGCGAACGCCGATCTCACCGATTTTCAGCGCGCTCTCGACGCCGTCTGCCGCGAGCTCGCCTGGCTCATCGTCCGCGACGGCGAAGGAGCGACGCGCGTGATGGAGATCGAAGTGACTGGCGCGAAGAGCGAGAAGGACGCGAAGCTCGCCGCGCACGCCGTGGCGACCTCTCCGCTCGTCAAGACCGCGCTGCACGGCGGCGACCCGAACTGGGGCCGGGTTGCGATGGCGATCGGCAAGTGCAGCGACGACACCGACATCGACCAGGACACCGTGGTGATCCGCTTCGGCGACAACGAGGTGTACCCCCGACTGCTCGACGACGATGCCCTCGCCGGACTGTCGAGCTACATGCGTGGCGCCGACGTGCGCATCCACGTGTCGCTGTCGACCGGCGATGCGGACG
>JBAQWH010000068.1:0-9835 GCA_049298815.1 Thermoanaerobaculia bacterium
CTGCCGCTCCGCCCCCGGCTATTCGCCTCGGCCGCTTCGCGGCCCCAGCGGACCTGGAGGTCCGCCCTCCTCGCGCGACCCTCCTCGTGCGATCATCACCATCCAGGTGATGAGATGACGAAGTTCCCGCACTACCTCGCCTGCTCCCGTTGCGATGCGCGCCCGGATCCGCTGGCGCTCGTCAACGTCTGTCCTGCCTGCGGTGCGCCGGTCCTCGTGCAGTACGAGATCGAGCCGAGGCCGGATCTGCGCAAGACGATCGCGTCGCGGCACCCCGACATGTGGCGCTATGCCGAGGTCCTTCCGGTGGCCGAGTGCGACGACATCGTCTCGCTGGGTGAAGGCGCCACGCCGCTACTCCCGTCGAGGACCCACGAGCACGTCTACCTCAAGGACGAGTCGAAGAACCCCACCCGGTCGTTCAAGGCGCGAGGCATGGCCGCGGCGGTCTCGATGGCGCGCTCTCTCGGTGCGCAGGCGCTCGCCGCGCCGACCGCTGGAAACGCAGGTGCGGCGTTGTCCGCATACGGTGCGCGTGCCGGACTTCCGGTCTTCGTCGCCATGCCCCGCGACACGCCCGCGTCGATCGTCGACGAGTGCCGCAGCTACGGTGCGACCGTGGAGCTCGTGGAAGGGGTCATCACCGACGCCGCCAGACGGGTGCAGCAGTTCGTCCGCGAGCACGGCGGCTTCGACCTCTCGACACTGAAGGAGCCGTACCGCGTCGAGGGAAAGAAGATCATGGGCTACGAGCTCCTCGAGGACCTCGGCCGTCTTCCCGACGTCATCCTCTATCCGACGGGCGGCGGCACCGGCCTGATCGGGATGTGGAAAGCATTCGAGGAGATGGAGCGCCTCGGATGGATCCGCGGTGAGCGGCCGCGGATGTTCAGCGTCCAGTCCACCGGTTGCGCGCCGATCGTCCGCGCGTTTGCGAACGACCTCGAGACCGCGCCGGAATGGGAGTCCCCCGACACCTCGGCGTGGGGGCTGCGGGTTCCGCGCGCGATCGGTGACCGGCTGATGCTGCAGGCGCTGCGCGATTCCGGCGGCGGCGCGATCGCGGTCGATGAGTCCAAGATCGAGGCGGCCGCCGCCGAGATCCGGCTCAACGAGGGAATCGACGCGGGTCCCGAAACCGGTGCGGCCTGGCTCGCGCTCGACGAGTTGCGAAGCCGCGGCGACATCCGCCGCGACGAGGTCGTCGTCGTGTTCAACACCGGCGGAAACAAGTATCACTGACCCCCGCCGCTCTCTGACGTCCCCCTTCGTCAACGGTTGCCGTACGATGGTCGTCTACTCGGAGAGATGACCATGAAAAAGCTGTCGTGGCTCGCGGTTGCGTTGCTCTGCCTCGCTCCGTGCGGGAACGTGTCCGCCCAGACCTGCCCGCCGTCCGTCGAATTGATGGCGCCCGCCGCCGGTGCGACGCTCCCGTCGCCCTTCGTGACGCTGTCGTGGAACCCGGTTCCGTCCGCGACGCGATACGACATCTTCCTCGGGCCGGTCGGCTCGGGATGCGCGGGGCACCCGGTCGGCTCGTCGGAGACGAACATGTTCATTCCGCCGCCGCTTCTGCCCAACACGACGTACGACTGGAGGGTCGTGGCCATGGGCGCCTGCCCGACGGTGTCGTCGGTCTGCCAGACCTTCACCACTCCCTCCGCAACCGCGAACTGTCCGTCCTCGAAACCGGTGCTCCGAGAGCCGGCGCCGAACGCCACGATTCCGCCCGGCCAGGTGATCCTGAGCTGGGACCCCGTCGCCAACGCGATCGACTACGAAGTCTTTGCCGCCATCGCCGGAGGTCCGTTCACGCCTCTGGGACGGACCTCGATGACCCAGTTCAGCGCGCAGTTCCCGGCCGACACGGTCGTCGACTGGTACGTCCGGGCGATGGGTGATCCCCACTTCTGTCCGACGCCGGTCGAATCGAACAAGCAGCGGTTCACGACGCAGAAGGACTGCCCGAAGGGGCCGGTCTCCCTCCTCACTCCGAGGAACGGCGACAAGGTCCACTCGGACGTCGTGTTCAGCTGGGAACCGGTCCCGAACGCGACCGCCTACGTCCTGGTGGTCGCGATCGGTGACGGAGGGTTCGAGAATTACGGCTCGACCACGGAGATAACCCTGCGGCGCGCGGTTCCGGCCGGCTCCAGCGTGCGATGGGGCATCCTCGCGATGGCGAAGGACTGTGGCGAGGTTCACAGCGCGATCTGGTCGTTCGAGACGATCGCCCGGCAGTGCACCGACGCAACCATCACGCTTCGGTCCCCGATGAACTCCGCCACGCTCCCCTCGCCCGTGAGGTTCGAGTGGAGCGCAGTCGACAACGCCACGACGTATCGGGTGTGGGTCTCGTCCGGCGACG
This sequence comes from Thermoanaerobaculia bacterium, assembly GCA_049298815.1. GTDB lineage: Bacteria > Acidobacteriota > Thermoanaerobaculia > Gp7-AA8 > Gp7-AA8 > JBAQWH01. The sequence goes on from JBAQWH010000068.1 coordinate 2,372, forward strand.
GTGCCCCCGAGATCGCCGCGCGCACAACGGCAACAGAAGCAACCATCACCCTCGGTTCCGGCACGATCCGCTGGAGCGTCGAAGCGCTTCGGCAAGGCTGCCCTCCGATCATCTCCCCCGCGGGTCAGTTCACCGTCACGCCGGCGAGCACGTGCGGCAGCAACACCGCACCGACGCTCGTCTCTCCCATCGGCAGCGAGCAGTCGCCCGTCGCAGTGACGAAAGAGGTGACGGTTAAGTGGAACGCAGTCCCGAATGCGATCGGGTATCGCGTGTGGGTCGCCCGCTCGGGGCAGCCGTACAGCGACATCGCGGTCACGAAGGAGACGCAGCTGACCCGCGAGGTCGAGGAGTCCGGGCGCTTCAGCTGGTACGTCCAGGCGCTCTTCGAGGGCTGCCCCGCAACGAAGTCGGAGAAGGGTTGGTTCGAAGTGCCGCCTGCGCCGTGCGCCCCGACCACGCCGACCGTGCTGTCGCCGGCGACCGGCTCTCATGTCCAGTCGCCCGTCACATTCGCGTGGACGGCCGTCGACGGGGCCGCCGAATACCGCATCCTCCTTGCGCGGGACGGCGGCCAGCCGTTCGTTCTCGCCACGACGACGGAAACGACCGAGACCATCGTGCTGCTCCCCGGCAGCGCGCGGTTCTCGATCGAAGCCGTGTTCGACGAGTGTCCGTCGACGTTTTCTCAAAGCACACCGTTCGTCGTCAGCGAGGCGCAGAACTGCCCGACGACCCAGCCGGTGCTGCTGGCCCCTGTGAACGGCGCCTCGAGCGTCAGCCTGCCGCTCGACCTGTCGTGGAGCGCGGTTCCGAACGCGATCCGCTACGTCGTCATGCTGCGCTACAACGGTGGTGAGGCGACACCCGCCGGCGACACGACGGCGACGCAGGTCACCCTTCGCAATCTCCCCGCAGGGCGGTTCGAATGGTGGGTCCTCGCCTTCCTCTCCGGTTGCAAGCCGGTCCAGTCGGACCACTCCATCTTCTCGACTCCTGCTCCCGAGAACTGCACGAATGGCGCTGCGCTCCTGTTCGAGCCGCGCAATGGCGTCGTGCTCCATGCGGCGCAGGTCGACTTCGACTGGAGCGCGGTGAAGGGAGCGAAGAGCTACAAGGTCTGGGTCACGCGCGGCGATGACGACCCCACGAGCCTTGCGACGACGACCGATTCGAAAGCGACGTTCGACGTTCCGGCCGGGAAGATCCGCTGGCACGTCGAAGCTCTGTTCGACGGTTGTCCGTCGACCTATTCGGCGCGAGCCGCCTTCGTCGCCACCGGGGCTGCGCCGCCGTGCCGAACTCCGCCGTCGCCGCGCACGAACGTCGTCGGTCAGGCGGCCTCGGGCAGTGAGTACAGCGTGCGCTGGACGCCGATGTCGAACGTCGACCGCTACGACGTGCAGGAGTCGACCACCTCGGACTTCGCGAACGCGACGACCCAGACGATTGACGGAATCTCGGCTGCGTTCACCCATACCGTCGAGTCGGCGACGAAGTACTTTTACCGGGTCCGTGCGATCAGCAGCTGCAGCGATGATCGCAGCGAGTACTCGGAGGTGGTCGGAGTCCTCGTCGTCCCGCCGCGAGCGACCGGCTCGCAGCGCAACGCGAGCGCCGAGGTCGGCGTGCAGAGCAACATCGTGCAGACGGTCTTCGTCCCGGGCGCGGGAGCCGGAGCCACCTTCACCGCGACGGTCGACAAGAAGTGGTTGACCGTCCAGCCGGCGTCCGGGTCGCTGCCGGAAGCGGGCCTCACGCTCAACGTGCTGTCGGATGCATCGGTCCTTCCGCTGGGGACTAACACCGGCACGGTCAGCGTGGTCGTAACCACACCGTCGAACGCGGGCGTTTCCGTCGACGGCACCACGGTGGCCACGCTGCCGATCTCGATCAGCCTCATCACGCCGGTCACGCCGGCCGGCAAGAGCTCGCCGCCGCCGGAATCGCTGATCATCCCGGCGGTCGCGCATGCCGAGGGACAGAACGACTCGCTGTTCGAATCGGACATCCGGCTGACGAACCTCAGCGCGGAGACGGCGAAGTACCAGATCAACTTCACCCCGTCGGGGGTCGACGGGACGAAGAGCGGAACGACCTCCACGGTCGAAGTCGCCCCGAACCAGACCGTCGCGCTCGACGACATCCTCGCCACGATGTTCGGCACCGGGAGCACGAGCGTGCTCGGCATGCTCGAGATCCGGCCGCTCACGTCGACGTCGTCGTCGAGCAGCTACGTCACGACCTCGACCGGCATCCAGCCGCTGCCGACCGCCGCGTCGAGCCGTACCTACAACCTCACCCCGACCGGCACGTTCGGGCAGTACATCCCGGCGCTCCCCTTCTCACAGTTCGTCGGAAAAGGGACGAAGCTCTCAATCCAGCAGATCGCGCAATCGACCGCGTTCCGCACGAATTTCGGATTCGCCGAAGCGTCCGGACAGGCCGCGGACCTCCTGATGAAGGTCTACGACACGAAGAACAACCTGCTCAAGGAGATCCCGCTCTCCCTGCTGGCGAGCGAGCACAAGCAGATCAACTCCCTGCTCGCCAACTACGGCATCTCGAACCTCCAGGACGGCCGCGTCGAAGTCGAGGTTCTCTCGAGCACCGGCAAGGTGACCGCGTACGCGTCGACCGTCGATAACGCGACGAACGATCCACTCCTCGTCTGGCCGAGCGTCCTCTCCGCGATCAGTGAGACTCGGTATGTCATTCCCGGCGTAGCCTTCGCGAACACTGGAGCGGCGGACTGGCGCACCGACGTCCGCGTCTTCAACGGCGGGGCGGCAGAGGCCGACGCGACCTTCACCTTCTACCCGCAGTTCGATCCAGGCTCACCGGTGTCGAAGTCCGAGAAGGTGGGTTCCGGCGAGGTGCTCGTTCTCGACAACATCCTGAGCTCCTTCTTCGCCCAGGCGAGTCCAAGCCCGGGCGGATCGGTCGTCGTAACGACTGCGGCGAAGTCGTCGATCGTGGCGACTGCCCGGACGTACAACCAGACCACAAACGGGACCTACGGGCAGTTCATCCCCGCGGTGACGCCTTCGCAGGCGGCAGGCCGTGGCGAACGCTCGCTGCAACTGCTCCAGATCGAACAGTCGTCGCGGATCCGGACGAACATCGGACTGGCGGAGACCAGCGGGAGCTCGGCGAAGGTCGAGGTGAGCCTCGTGCTCCCCGACTCCAAGGCAACGCCGTACCTCGAGGTCGAGCTGGCTGCCAACGAGTTCCGGCAGATCCCGGTCTCGGCGTTCGGGATCACCGACGCGCTCTACAACGTGAGGGCGGCGGTACGCGTCGTCGACGGGAACGGGCGGGTCACCGCCTACGCATCGGCCATCGACATGGTGACTCAGGACCCGACCTACGTGCCGGCGCAGTAGCTGAGCTGCGGGTGAGGAGCCTGCGATCGGTTCGAGCCGGTCGCAGGCTCCCGCGACCCTCTCACCGGCCGCCGAGCTCGGCGTTTCCCCGAACATCGGTCGGTCACAACCGTCACTGAACGTTCCTGCATCCCGCTGGTCAGGCGGGATCGCGTGCATATAATGCCCGCCGCAATCCGAAGGGAGGTTTTCCTTGGCTGAACAACAGTACGACGTGGTGATCATCGGCAGCGGACCCGGAGGCTACGTCGCGGGAATCCGTGCGGGCCAGCTCGGCCTCAAGGTCGCCGTCGTCGAGAAGGACCCGTTCGTAGGCGGCACCTGCCTCCACCGCGGCTGCATCCCGACGAAGTCGCTCCTCGAGAACGCCGAGATCTGGCACAAGATCCAGAAATCGAAGGAGTTCGGCATCACGGTCGGCGACGTGAAGCTCGACTGGTCGGTCGCTCAGAACCGCAAGCAGCAGGTCGTCGACCAGAACTCCAAAGGCATCGAGTTCCTCTTCAAGAAGAACAAGGTCGAGCGCATCCTCGGCTTCGGCCGCGTGGTGAAGCCGGGCGTCGTCGAAGTCAGCGGCGAGGGGGATTCGAAGCAGACCCTCCAGACGAAGAACATCATCCTGGCGATGGGCTCGACGCCGAAAGACCTGCCGCACATCAAGGCCGACGGCAAGCACATCATCAACTCCGACCACATTCTCGCGATCGACCACATCCCCGAGTCGATGCTCGTCATCGGCGCCGGTGCGGTCGGCTGCGAGTTCGCGTCGATCTTCTCGCGCTTCGGCACGAAGACGACGATCGTCGAGGTCATGCCTCAGCTCCTCCCGATCGAGGACGCCGAGGTCGCGAAAGAGTTCACCCGCATCTTCAAGAAGAAGGGGATCAACGTCTTCACCGACGCGAAGGTCCTCTCCTGCGAAGTCACCGACGCCGGCGTGAAGACGATCGTCGAGACGAAGGGCAAACAGCAGGAGATCGTGACGGAGGTCGTCCTCTCCGCGACCGGACGTCGCGCGGTCCTCGAGAACTGCGGTCTCGAGAACACGAAGGTGAAGGTCACCGACCGCGGTCTCGTCGAAGTCGATCCGTACATGCGCACCGGCGAGCCGGGCATCTACGCGATCGGCGACATCGTCCCGACCCCGGCCCTCGCCCACTGTGCGTCGGCGGAGGGCGTTCTCGCGGTCGAGCACCTGGCCGGCCGGGAAGCTCACCCGATCGTCTACACGCGCATCCCGAACGCGACCTACACCGATCCGGAAGTCGCGTCGGTGGGTCTCACCGAGGAGGCCGCGAAGGCGGCCGGCTACGAGGTGAAGGTCGGCAAGTTCCCGTTCACGGCGAACTCGAAGGCCAAGATCATCGGAGACGCGAACGGCCTCGTGAAGTACGTCTGTGACGCGAAGTACGACGAGATCCTCGGCGTGCACATCGTCGGGCCGAAGGCCACCGAGTTGATCGTCGAGGCCTGTGCCGCGCTGAATCTCGAAGCGACTTCCGAGTCGATCGCGAAGACGGTGCACGCCCACCCGACGCTGTCCGAGGCGCTGATGGAGGCCGCGGAAGCGGTCACCGGACAGGCGATCCACATCTGACGCAGTTCCATCACCCGGCGAGGCGGAGACGCGCGTTTCCGCCTCGCCTTCTCACATCAGGACAGATTGTTGACTGAGCAGGTATTGACGACGACGAACACGCACGGCCTCTCGCGCGACCAGCTCCTCGAGATCGCGTACTTCCTCCGGCTGACCCGCACCCTCGAGGAGCGCCTCGTCGCGCTCTTCCGCCAGGCGAAAGTGATCGGCGGTCTCTATCGCTCGCTCGGCCAGGAGGGCGAGTCGGTTGCCGCGGCCTACGCGCTCGACTACGCCCACGGCGACGTGGTGCAGCCGCTGATCCGCAACATGGGGTCGATCCTCGTCGCCGGCGCGAAGCCGGTCGACATCGTTCGTCAGTACATGGCCAAAGGGAACAGCCCGACCCGCGGCCGCGAGCTGAACATCCACTACGGCCATCCCGACCGCGACGGTTTCATCGGTCAGATCTCGCAGCTCGGCGACATGATCCCGGTCATGGCCGGAATCACGCTCGCCGGCCGGATGCTGAAGCGGAACCTCGTCGGCCTCGCCTTCATCGGCGACGGAGGCTCGTCGACCGGCGCGTTCTTCGAAGGGATGAACTTCGCATCCGTGCAGAAGCTCCCCCTCGTGGTGGTCGTCGAGGACAACGGCTTCGCCTATTCGACCCCGACGTACAAGCAGACTGCCGCACGGACGCTGGCCGACAAGGCCTACGCCTTCGGCTGCCACGGTGAGACCGTCGACGGCAACGACGTGCTGGCGGTCTACGGCGCGACGAATCGTGCAGTCGAGCGCGCGCGCAACGGCGACGGCGTGACCCTGCTCGAGGTGAAGACCTTCCGCATGAAGGGACACGCCGAGCATGACAACCAGGCGTATGTGCCGCCGGAGATCATCGAGGAGTGGCAGGCCAGGGACCCGCTGGTCCGGTTCGAGCGCGTACTCCTCGAACTGGGCGTCGCGTCCGCGGCCGAATTCGACGCGATCCAGCAGCGCGTGCGCCGCGAGGTCGACGTCGCCACCGACGAGGCCGAGCGCTCGCCGATGCCGGATCCGTCCGAGGCTGCCCTGGGACTCTTTGCGGGAGACGGATATTGGGATTCGTGACGAAAAGCAGCGTGTGGAAATCGTTGACGTATGGCTGAAATCACCTACCTCGAAGCAATCCGCGCGGCGATGTTCGAAGAGATGGAACGCGACGAGCGCGTGTTCCTGATCGGCGAGGACGTCGGCCTCTACGGCGGCGCGTTCAAGACGAGCGCCGGCCTGATCGAGAAGTTCGGGTCGGAGCGCGTCATCGACACGCCGATCTCGGAGGTCGCCATCGTCGGCGCAGCCTCCGGGGCCGCGCTGATGGGAATGCGCCCGATCGCCGAGATGCAGTTCATCGACTTCATCACGGTCGCCTACGACATGCTCGTGAACTTCACGGCGACGTCGCGCTACCGGGTGGGCAGCCCGTGTCCGATCGTCGTGCGGGGACCGGCCGGCGGTGGCGTCCACGGCGGACCGTTTCATTCGCTGAATCCCGAAGCGATGTTCATGAACCGCCCCGGCCTGAAGATCGTGGCCCCGGGGACCGTGTATGACGCGAAGGGTCTCCTGAAAGCCGCGATCCGCGACGATGACCCGGTCATCTACATCGAGCACAAGTACCTCTACCGCCGCCTGAAGGAAGACATCCCCGACGACGACTACATCGTGCCGATCGGCAAGGCGAACGTCCGCCGCGACGGGAAGGACCTGACGATCGTCACGTGGGGCGCGATGCTCTACGTGGCCGAGGAGGCCGCGAACGAGTTGGCGAAGGACGGGGTGTCGGTCGAGATCGTCGACGTCCGGACGATCCTCCCACTCGATGAAGAGACGATCCTCGAATCGGTCGCGAAGACCAACCGCGTCATCATCCTGCACGAGGCCCCGCTGACGGGCGGCGCCGGAGGGGAGATCGCGGCCAGGATCGCGGAGAAGGCCTTCGACTATCTCGATGCGCCGGTCAAGCGCGTTGCAGCGCTCGACGTCCCGATCCCCTACTCTCCGCCCCTCGAGGCGGCCGTGCTGCCGGACAGACACCGGGTTCTGCAGGCGGCGCGGGAACTGCTTGCATACTAATCTTGACGAGAGAATGGTTCACCACAGAGACACAGAGAACACAGAGATCCACAGAAAACGCCATGGGAACTCACCGACTCTCTGTGCACCTCTGTGTTCTCTGTGTCTCTGTGGTGAACCGTGAAAGAACGGAGCTAGAAAGAAATGGCCATTGATGTCGTGATGCCTCAGATGGGAGAGTCGATCGCCGAGGGAACCGTCTCTCGCTGGATCAAGAAAGTCGGCGACCGCGTGGAGCGGGACGAGCCACTGCTCGAGATCTCGACCGACAAGGTCGACGCAGAGATCCCGTCGCCCGCGTCCGGCATCCTCGTCGAGATCATCGCGCAGGAAGGGGCCACCGTCCCGGTGAACTCGGTCGTCGCGCGCCTCGCGGCCGAGGGC
>JBAQWH010000069.1:0-3264 GCA_049298815.1 Thermoanaerobaculia bacterium
CAACGGGACGGCCGCCGTCCAACGGGACGGCCGCCGTCCAAGGGGAAAGGGGAACTACTCCTTCCGCGTGTCGCGGAATTCGACCTTCACCTTCGGCGAGATGCGATATCCCACTTCCGCGGCGTCCCAGTTCGTCAGACGCACGCAGCCGTGCGACGAGGCGTACCCGATCGATTCGGGGTCCTTCGTCCCGTGGATCCCGTAATGCGGCTTGGTGAGCGCGATCCAGACGACGCCGACCGGTGAGTTCGGGCCGGGGTGGAGGTTCGCCTCGGGATCGTCGTCCGGCACTTCGTGGAACAGCTTCGGCTGATAGTGGAAGTGCGGGTCGTGAACCGTCCTCAGGATCTCGAGCGTCTCGGTCGGGGAGGGGTCGTACTCCGAGCCGAGCGTCGTCGGCGCGTGGAAGATCAGGTTCCCGTTCGCGTCGAACGCGTTGAACGAGTTGCCCTTGATCGAGATGACGACCCGCGCGATGTCCGGCTGGTCCTGCCGGACCGGCGGACGGACGTTCGGGACCCAGATCGCATCGCCGGCCTTGAGCTCCGCGAGCTTCACATCGGGGTTGAGCGTCTCGAGAAGGCCGACGCTCGCGTGGAACCGCTCGGCCAGCTGCTCCGCCAGCGACTCGTAGCAGAGGCAGTCGAGTTTCTCCTGGTCGTAGACGTCCTCGGGGATCGTCACGAACGGCCCCTTCACGTCCTCCTCGGTGATCCGGTGCTGGACCAGAGCCTCCGTCGCCCCCGCGGCCTGCGCGATCGCGCGGAACGTCTTCTGGTCGACGACGCCGGTCGCTTCCAGCCCCCGCGAGCGCTGGTACCACCAGACCGCGATCGAGGAGTTGCGGCCCCAGCGGCCGTCGAGAGCGCCGACGGAGAAGCCGATGCGGTCGAGGAAGACCTGCGTCTTGAGGACCGACGGGCCGGCGACATCGCCCTGGATCGGAACGGAGACCGGCATCGCGGCGACGGCCGCCGGGTTCAGCCCCTTCAGGGTCTCTTTGGCTCCTGAGACGAACGAGACTTCCAACTCGGGGGCCGCCGGGCCCTGGGAAGGCCGGACGTCGTCGCCACGGAAGCCGGGGAGTCCGCGCCACTGCTCGTCGAAGCGCTCACGCTCGCGCTGAGCGGGGTCGTCCTTTCCTCGGATCGGCACCGCGACGTCGATGGCGTCGGCGACCTTGGTGACGGCCGCCTCACCGGCCGCTTCGGCTTTTTGCTGGGCGTTTTGCGCCTGCTCGCGGCTGCAGGCCACGGCTGTAATCGCGATGAATGCGACGATCGGTAATCTGAGGTTCATGACAGGGAAACCAAGCAAAGGAACTGCCGGTTCCGTGGTCGGGGATGGCTTCACCCTCGTGAGCGGTTCGGTGTACTCTCCTTCGCCCATGTACAACGTGATCTGCCCGAGTTGCGGTGGAACGTACGATGCCTCCAGCGCCTCCGAGTGCCACTGCCTGCAGCCCGTGCGAAGCTTCGAATGTCCCCACTGTTCGAAGTGCTTCTGTGAGGCCGACAAAGCCTTCATCGATCGGTTCTGGCGGGAGGCGCCGGCAGCGGTCTGGGAGAGTCGAAGAGCGCGCGAGCGGGACGGTGCGCGGGAGCGCGCCGAGGACAATGAGCCGCCGGAGACGATTGCGCGCCCCGTGGTCCTCTTCGCCGACGACGACAAGGTCGGCCGTGCGATCGCGAGGAAAGTGCTCAAGGGTCTCGGCTGTGGTGTCGTCGTCGCCTCGAACGGCGACGAGGCGCTCGAGCTCGCCGAGCTCTATCGGCCCGAGCTGGTGATCACCGACGCCCTCATGCCGCGCCGGGACGGCCGTGAGGTTGCCCGCGCGATCAAGGATCTCCGTCCCGAGACGAAGATCGTCATCATCACCTCGGTCTACAAGGATCCCCGCTACAAGCACGAGGCCTACAGCAAGTTCGGCGTCGACGATTACCTGGCGAAGCCGGTGAGCGCCGTGGACCTCCGGGCCCTCGTCGAGAAGCATCTGCCCGGCGCCGAACCGAAGGCCGGCGAGGACATCATCTTCTAGCGAGGCGGCGGCGCGTCACGACAGCGCGGCGGTCAGGTCGGCCGCCGTGATGCCGGGCGACTTCAGATTGCCGAGCAGCGTCATCGACACCGATTCCGGGTCGACGAGCGTCTGCGCGACGCGGAGGATGTCCTCGAGCGTGACCGCGTCGATGTGCTGGATGATCTCGTCCGGGCTGTACTGGCAGCCGAAGTAATACTCCTGCCGCGCGGCCCCGTACATGCGGCTCACGGTCGATTCGAGCGAGAGCAGGATCGAGCCCTTGAGGTGGAGTTTCGCAGCCGACAGCTCGGCCGCGGTGACGCCGTCGCGCCGGATCTTCTTCATCTCTTCGAGTGTCGAGTCGATGACCCGCGGGAGGTTCTTCGCGACGCATGCCGCGTAGACCGCCATGTAGCCGCCGTTGAGATAACCGTTGTGCGAGGAGGCGACGTTGTAGACGAGCCCCTCCTTTTCGCGGATCCGCTGGAAGAGCCGGGACGACATCCCGCCGCCGAAGATGGAGTTGTAGAGAGCCGCCGCGTAACGCTCCTCCGCCTGCTGCGGAAAGCCGCGGGTGCCGAGGCAGAGGTGCACCTGCTCGAGCTCGCGCTTCGACTTGAAGAGCAGGTGCTGGGTGGGCGTGGGGGCGTTCCAGCCGCGGCGGACGCAAGGCCTGTCGGTCACCGGGAAGCGCGCTTCCAGGAAGTCGAGCACGGTGCGCTCGTCGAAGTTGCCGGAGGCCGCGAAGATGATGTTGGCGGGGTGAAACGTTTCCTCGTAGTGGTCGAGGATCTGCTGGCGCGTGAGGCGCTGGATGGTTTCTTCGATGCCGAGGATCGGGCGGCCGAGGGGATGGTCCGGCCAGAACGCCGTGACGAACATCTCGTGGACCAGATCGTCGGGAGTGTCCTCGACCATCTTGATCTCTTCGAGGATGACGCTTCGCTCCATCTCGACGTCTTCGTTGCTGTACCGCGGCGCGGTGACGATCTCGGTGAGGAGGTCGAGCGCCGTCGTCAACTGCTCGTCGAGGACGTGCGCGTAGAACGACGTGTACTCCTTGCCTGTGAAGGCATCGACGTCGCCTCCCAGGATGTCGATGACCTGGGCGATCTCGGCCGTGTTCCGCGTCGCCGTCCCTTTGAAGACGAGATGCTCGAGGAAGTGCGAGGCGCCGCCGTGCTCCTCCGACTCCACCGCCGACCCGCTCCGCAGATAGAACCCGAGGGCGACGGAGCGGACGT
>JBAQWH010000070.1:0-2087 GCA_049298815.1 Thermoanaerobaculia bacterium
GAGTGCCGCGTTGCCGCAGCTCGCGATCGCCAGACGCAGCGGACGATCGTCGAGCATCCCGGTCGCGCGTGCGACCTCGAGCCACAGCAGGAGACCGAAGAGATGTCGTCCCTTGTGCGAGCCGGAGACGTTGCCGGTCTCGTCCTTGACGAGGAGCGTGAGCTCCGGCCCGCGCATCGGGAGTGGAATCAGCGGCGTCTCGATGAAGCCCGTGCCATCCACCGCCGCGACCGCAGCATCGAGCCTGCGCACGAGCGCCACGAACTGCTCGTCGCTCATTCCGCGCGACATCGCCGTCGCATGGCTGTGCAGCAGGGCGCGGTAGCGGACGAACGGGTTCGGCTCCGGATCCATAAAGATGGACTTCCATCCTTCCGGATTTGCGGAAACGATCGTCCGTCGCAGGATGTGGTCCGTGTCGCCGCCGGTCGCACGCGGACAACGGAACGGAAGCGGGTCGTCCGGCCGCGCCTCCGCCCCGCAGCCGCTGCACGAAAGCCGCGTGACGACCGCGGCCTTCGCAGGCTCGGAGCTCACGGCGCCACCGTCGCGTCCTCGAGCACCCCGGTCCTTGCGTTGAATTCGTTGATGCAGGCGTCCCACTCGGGGATCAGGTCGCGCAGGCCGCGCCAGAACGACTGATCCCTTCTCTGCACGAACTCGTCGATCGGGATTCCCTGCTGCTCGACCCAGGTGTAGTAGCCAAGGTCGAAGATGCGGCGGCGGTCCTGATGCGACAGCTCGAGCAGATGGTCGATGCCGGCGCCGAGCATGTGCTGGCCGAACACCTCGCCGGCCGAGACGGCGTCGAAGCCGCCGGAGAAGTCGCGTTCGACGGCCTTCTGCAACTCGGTACCGTACAGGTCCGCGCCGTCGGTGGCGACGGTGACGATGACGTCGTCGCTGCCGAGGTCGAGGTACCTTGCCAGCTTGACCGCGCCGAGGATGTTGCAGATCGACGAGATCCCGAGATCGCCGAGGCGGTCCAGCGTGTCGGCCGGAACGTCGCGCCGCTGGCCGAGGTAGCGGCGGCCTTCGCTGCTGTTGAACAGGACGTTGAGCGCATCGGTACTGCGGTCCGAGATCGCGACCGCGTAGTCGGTGTTCATCACGTTGTGGATCAGCGGGATGTGCTTGTCGCCGATCCCCTGGATGTTGTGCTCGCCGAAGCCGTTGTAGAGCATGGTCGGGCACTCGAGCGCCTCGGCCGCAACGATCGCCGCGCCGTACTGCTCCTTCACGTAGTCGCCCGCACCGATCGTCCCGGCCGAGCCGGTCGCCGAGACGAACGCACGCATCCGGAGCTGCGGCTCGGCGGACTGCATCGCTTCGAACACCGCGCCGAGCGCCCGGCCGGTGCAGGCGTAGTGCACGAGGTAATTCGCGAACTCGGAGAACTGGTTGAAGATGATGTTCTGCGGGTCGGTGTCGAGCTCGTGGCACTTGTCGTAGATCTCTTTGACGTTGCTCTCGGTCCCGAGCGTGCGGATGATGTCGGCCGGATCGGCGACCCACCGCTCGAGCCAGTCGAAGCGCTCGCGGCTCATTCCGGCGGGCAGCACCGCCACCCCTCGGCAGCCCATGATTCGCGAGATCGCGACACCTCCGCGGCAGTAATTGCCGGTCGACGGCCAGATCGCGCGATGGCGGATCGGGTCGAACTGCCCGGTCACCACCCGCGGTGCCAGACACGCGTACGCGGCGAGCACCTTGTGCGCCGTGATCATCGGGAACGGCTTGCCGAAGAGGACCGCGATGCGTGCACGCACGCCGGTCAGCTCCGGCGGGAGCACGACGTGATCGGGCAACTGCTGCCGCCTGCGTCCCGTCCGGTCGTTGAACCAGTGGACCCGGAAGAGGTTCAGCGGATGCGGCGACTGCGGGTCGACCCCCTCCAGTTGCGCTTCGATTGCCTGCGGAATCGTCGAAGGATCCGCAAGCTGCGCGAACGTCGGCAGCGCGATCCCCGCCTCGCGGAAGCGGCGCACCCCGTTGTCGTAAATCGCACGGTCGACGATATCGGTGGTCAGTCCAAGGTGGGGCATTGCGGCGGTCCGTTTCTTAGTCGTTAGTCGTTAGTCGTTAGT
>JBAQWH010000071.1:0-3691 GCA_049298815.1 Thermoanaerobaculia bacterium
GCTCGAGAACGGCGCAGTCCCGAACGGCGTCTGCGAAACCTGTCACTCGGGTGCTTCCGAGCACGCTCAGAGCGGCGATCCGTCACAGGTGACCATCCCGAAGGGCCGCAAGGGGACCGACGAGACGTGCCGCATGTGCCACGACCGTGCTGACGGCCGGAGAAGTCACCGCGCCGGCATGCACGCAAACTCCGAGCAGGTGAACTGCCTCAGCTGTCACTCGGTTCACAACTCCGAGCCGGCGCAGACGCACCTGCTCCGGGCGGCCGAGCCGCAGCTCTGCGCGACGTGCCACAGCACGCAGGCCGCCGAGTTCCGGAACAAGCCGTTCACTCACCGGATCGGACGCGGCGGCTTCGGCTGCACCTCGTGCCACGAGCCGCACGGCCGTCCGGGAGACGAGAGCATCCGACGCACGAACTTCGGAGAGCAGGCCTGCATCTCCTGCCACTCGAACCTGCGCGGACCGTTCGTCTTCCCGCACGGCGCCGCAAGCTTCACCAACAGTCACGGGCTGAACTCGACGGGTGATTGCCAGAGCTGCCACCAGCCGCATGGCTCGAACAACCCGAAGATGCTCAAGCGGGCCACCGTGGCCCAGCTCTGTCTCGAGTGCCACTCGAACCTCGGCACGGAAGCTGTCCTTGGCTCGCAGCCGCCGGCCTTCCACAACCTCAACCTGCCGAGATATCAGAACTGCACGACCTGCCACGTGTCGGTGCACGGCTCCAACCGTTCGCCGGCGCTGCTGAAGTGAGGAGAAGACGATGAAAATCAAGATCCTCACCTCGCTCGTTCTCCTTCTGATCGCGTCGGCCGTTCCGGCCGCCGCCGAAGTCCTTCCGTTCAACATCGAGCTCGGCTACCGCTGGCTCGACCTGTCGGGCAGCGAGCCGATGTATCGGACGCAGCTCAACGAGCGCCAGGGCTTCGTCCTCCGGTCGTTCGCTCTCTCCAGCAATGAGAACGGGGGAGCGTTCGATCACTTCCGGCTGGACGCCACCGAGCTCGGCGTCGGACCGTACGGCGCGCTTCGCATCGAAGCGGGGAAGACCGATCTCTATCGGCTCCGCGTCGGCTACCGGACCGTCGACGACTACAGCTCGCTGCCGTACTTCACCAGCCTGCTGACGACCGAGGGGACGTTCCCCGGTCTGCACTCCTACGACCGCACCCGCACGATGTTCGACGTCGACGTCGAGTTCATGCCGGGGCGGAAGTTCACCCCGTTCGTCGGCTGGTCGCAGGACCGCTTCAACGGTCCGGGCGCCTCGACGTACACGATTGGCGGAGACGAGTTCCGCCTGCAGCACGAGATGAAGGACCGCGACGAGGAGCTTCGCGCCGGCGTCGCCTTCAACCTCGGGAAGTACTACGGATCGGTCACGCAGGGATGGCGGAATCTCGAGAGCAACGAGACCTTCGTCCTGATGCCGGGCGCCGGCGCCGGTGAAGGCTCCGGAACCATTCTCGGAAGCCCGATCAGCGCCACCGGCATCACGCGCAACACCGCCACCGACATCACCACACCGTTCACGAACGCGTATGTCACGGCCGACGTGACCGGGCGCGTCCGCCTGATCGGCGAGTTCGTCAGCTACAGCTCCGAGACGCAAGGGACCGAGGTCGAAGAGATCGCCGGCTCCTTCGTGTCGTTCGCCAACCGCGCGTTCTTCTCGCGGCTCCAGGAAGAAGTTGCCTCGGATGCCGAGAACAAGACGTGGCGGGGCGGAGTTCGTGCGGAGATCGGCATCGTCGACGGCGTCGACTTCCTTGCCGGCTATCGCAAGAGCAACCAGGAGCTCAGCGGCGGCGCCCTGATCAACTCCCTGTTCGCCTCGAGCGTGTCGTTCGGCGGCGCGACCCTCGGTGACGTCGCCCACGCGATGTCGACCGAGAACAGCGTCGACAGGGACCAGGAGGTCATGGAAGCGGCTCTCGTCGCTCGTGCCCTCGGCCCCTTCGCTCTTCGCGTCGGCTACTCCACGACCGACCAGAGCCTGACCGTGACCCCCGACCTCGAAGAGATCGTGGTTCCGGGCGGCCAGGGCGGGACGTTCGAGCGCAGCATCAACACCTATGACGTGACCGGTTCGTTCCGCAGCGGCGGCATCAACGCCTCCGCCACGTACCGGACCGATCGCGCCGACGAAGCGGTCTTCCGCACCGATTACCTCGACCGCGACCGTTTCCGCGTTCGCGCCGGGTGGACCGGCTTCGGCGATCGCGTCAGGATCGGCGCCACGGCCGAGCAGACCGAGCAGACCAACGACCTGCCGACGATCGACTTCACCTCCGAGATCAAGCAGTACACCGCGGACCTCGAAGTCGCTCCGATCCAGGTCCTGCGCCTGCGCGCGTCGGTTTCGCAGTTCGACGGGGAGAGCAGCATCCTCTTCGTTCGTCCTGAGACGCTGACGACTCAGCGGTCGGACTACCTCGAAGAGGGATCCTCGGTCGAGGGCGGCATCGGTCTGGTCTTCGCGAAGTTCACGTTCGACGGCGGTTTCGGCCGTTTCGAGAACGAGGGAAGCAGCAACTTCGAGCTCGACCGCCTGCGCGCGCGCGTCGGATTCGATATCCGCCCGAACTTCGGCATCGGCGCCGAATACTCGAAGGATGAGTACTCGGATTCCAACTTCATCGATTCGGATTACGACGCAACGCGGATCGGAGTCTTCATCCGCCTGCATCGCTGAGCCGGTCAACAGCAGTCACCTCGAAGCCCGCGAGCAACCCTCGCGGGCTTCTTGTTTTTTCAGCCCGCAGATCGCCACGGCCGGGCTCGCCGGCACCGTCAGCCGGACCTGATTCGTGGCTCGAGACGATTCGGCTTGCCTGGAAGACGGTCCGGGCCTATCTTCAATAACACCGTTTTCACGCAGCCGCGCCTTCGGAGGTGAGCCGATGTCTCGCAGCGCCAGAGTACTCATCGTCGAAGACGACATCGGCACGCAGCAGTTCTTCTGGGCGATGGCGGTGAGGGGCCGCTTCTCGCCGGTCGTCGTCGGCGACGGCCGAAAGGCGATCATCGAGCTCTCCCGCAGCGACTTCGACGTCGTTCTCCTCGACCTGCTCCTCCCCGAAGTCAACGGTTTCGAGGTGCTCCGTCACCTGTCGTGTGTCATGCCGCAGCTTCTCGAGCGGGTGATCGTCGTGACGGCCTGCACCGAAGAGATGTACCAGGACTCTCCGTACATCAAGTCGGTCTTCTGCGTGCTCCCGAAGCCGGTCGACGTGGAGGTGCTCGACGAGCTGATGCTCGAGTGCTACGCCGAACGGCTGCGGAGTGCCGGCCGGATGCCGGCAAGACGGGTCGAGCGACCGGTGCTACTTCCCGAGCAGCGGCAGAACGCGAGCTGAGATCGAGGCGAAGTCCCCCCAGCCCCTGCTATGAATTTCCCGGGGTGGACGAGGCCGCGTAGCGGCCGACAGAATTCAGGCCCCGGCTTCAGCCGGGGCGAACATGTCAGGCCTCGAAAGGAGCCCGCGTAGCGGGCGGCAGAAAACCCGCGAGTGGTCTGTCGCCCGCTACACGGGCTCCATCGTTTGTCCCCCGGACTTACCCGGCTGAAGGGCGTGTTGCTCAAGCCGGGTGGTGGATTGGCGTTTAGCGGGCGGAGCAGCGAAAGGCGAGAACGAGCGGTCGGTCGGGTGCGAGCAGCGTACGAAGTCGGTTGAGAGCCAGGAG
>JBAQWH010000072.1:0-2745 GCA_049298815.1 Thermoanaerobaculia bacterium
CCGCGACCCGCACGCACATCCGCGACTCGCACTCACATCCGCGACCCGCACGCACATCCGCGACTCGCACTCACATCCGCGACCCGCACGCACATCCGCGACCCGCTCTCACATCCGCGACCCCCTCTTATCCGCGACCCGCTCTCAGAAGAAATCCACCGGCGGGGGAGGCCGCTAAGTGTTCACCGTGATGTTGTCGGCGTAACACCACTTCCAGTACTCGCCCGCTTCGAACGACTGGATCACCGGATGCTTCGTCTCTTCGTAGTGTCTGCTGGCGTGCTTGTTCTTCGAGGCGTCGCAGCAGCCGACGTGACCGCAGCGAAGGCACCGGCGCAGCTGCACCCACGTCTCTCCCGCCTGCAGGCACTCCTCGCAGCCTGCTGTGCGGGCGAGTGCGTTGTCGTGTGCCTTCAGGTGCTCACAAGGTTTCTGCATGATCGAATCTTGCTCCCGTGTCGTCGATCCGGTTCCGGATCGCGCCCTACATCGTACGATGCGGACATCCGGCACAAGAAGAAGGCGGTGCGATGTCCTAGACTGCCTGCGAGGAAAATCAGACCGATGATGGCTGGCTCAGGACCCCGAAGCTCGATGACGGTTGCTCGCCAGGCCCTGCTGCCGGCGCTCGCGGCGCTGCTCCTCGGTGGTTGCGGAGCGCTCCGTCCTGCGACGGTCCCGATCCGCACGGTCGCGATCGAAAGCGGCGGCTCCGGCCGATGCCTCGCGGTCCTTCTGCCCGGTCGCTTCGCCGCCCCCGAAGGCTTCGCGAAAGGGAAGTTCGGCGAAGCGGTCCGCGAGCGCGGCCTCGACCTCGACGTCATCGCCGTCGACGCCCACCTCGGCTACTACCGCACCCGCACCGTCCTCGAACGCGTGCGCGAGGACGTCATCCTTCCCGCCCGAGCCAAGGGCTACGACCAGGTCTGGCTCGTCGGTACCTCCCTCGGAGGACTCGGAAGCCTCCTCGCCCTCCGCGACCATCCGGAAGACCTCTCCGGCGTCCTCGCGATCGCGAGCTTCCTCGGCGACGACGACGTGCTCCGCGAGATCGAGGCTGCCGGCGGTCCGCGCCTCTGGAAGCCGCCGGCGGAGATCGCGCAGAACGATATCGGCCGGAACATCTGGGGCTGGCTCTCGACCGGCGAGGTGGCCGATGCGAAGGTCCCCGTTCACGTCGGATGGGGAACCAGCGACGACTTCGACCGCTCGAACCGCATGCTCGCGTCGCTGCTCCCTCCCGATCGGACATACACGGCTTCCGGCGCGCACGACATGGAGACATGGAACCGCGTCTGGACGCAGTTCCTCGACAGAGTGGGCCCCTGCAGGAAGAACCGATGAACCTGAAGATGACGCTGCTTTCCCTCGCGACCGCGCTCTCACTGACGAGCTGCATGAGCTGGACACCGGGCTGGAAGCCCGCGCCGATCGCCTCTCCGGTGACGGAGGAGGGGAGCGCCGTCTCCGTCGCCGAGGGCGACGCGCTCGTCGAAAAGGCTGGCGACGCGCAGTCGCTCCGGCGTGCAATCGCAGCCTACGAGAATGTGCTCGCTTCAACGCCGGACGACGCGCGTCTGCTCGGCCGGCTTGCCGAGACCCACGTCCTCTACGGCGCCGCCTACGCGAACGACGCGAGAGAGAAAGGGCGCTGGTACAGGGCCGGGATCCGCTACGCCGAGCGCGCGATGGCGACGAACGAAGGGTTCAGGTCGCGCATCGCCGCCGACGGGTCGATCGGCGACGCCGTCTCCGCCCTGACGGCCGACGAAGACGAGATGCACGCGATGCTCCTCTGGGTCACCGGCGTGTCGTACTACTTCAAAGAATGCACCGGCCCTCGCGCACTCGTCTACTTCCGCTGGATGCTGCGCACGAAGGAAGTGATGGAGCGGATGCTCGCGCTCAATCCCGAGTTCGAGAACGGCGCGGTCCTCTTCTCGCTCGGGATCTACCATCTCGCGCTCCCGCCGGGCGCGGGTCGCGACATGAAGCGCTCCGAGGAGTTCCTGACGCGCGCGGTCGCGGCGTCGGGCAGCTCGCTGCTCCCGCGGTGGGGCCGCGCGAAGTACTTCCACGAACGGACCGGCAATCGCGCGGGCTTCGTCGAAGATCTGGAGTGGGTGCTCGCGCAGGAGCCGCACGCAACCGGCAGCCCCTACGCGTGGAACGTCTACTTCCAGCGCGACGCGCGCGAGATGCTCGCGAAGACCGCCGGGAACCCCTGACCCGTTGCACCCCCCCGGAAACGCAACGCGGCGCCTTTCGGCGCCGCGTTGGATGAGACACGGCGACTCCGGTCGCCGCACCCTGTTCTATCGACTCGCCTTGATCTTCTCTGTGAGCACCGGGACGAGCTCGAGGAGGTCGGCGACTACGCCGACCGTTGCGACCTGAAAGATCGGTGCCTTCGGATTCTTATTGACGGCGAGCAGGAAGGGATTTCCCTTGATTCCGCCGACGTGCTGGAATGAGCCGCTGATGCCGAGCGCGAGGTAGACCTTCGGCTTGACGGTCTTGCCGGACGTACCGACCTGGCGTGCCCTGTCGAGCCACTTGGCGTCGACGATCGGGCGTGAGCACGAAAGCGCGGCGCCCATCGCGGCGGCGAGCTCCTCCACGATCGGGAGGTTCTCTTTGTCGCCGATGCCGCGGCCGACCGAGACCAGCACGTCTTCGCGCGTGATGTCGATGTCTCCGGCTTCCGCCTGGATCAGCTCCACGAAGTTGCGGCGTGCCGTGAGC
>JBAQWH010000073.1:0-11361 GCA_049298815.1 Thermoanaerobaculia bacterium
GCGGTGAGCCGGGCCGCAACGACGCCGCCTGCGCCCGCGCCATGATCGGTGCGGCCCTCGAGTTCCGGCACCGGGCACGCTCTCTGCGACGCGTCGTCTTCTGCCTCTTCGGAAAAGGGCCGCATGAGACATTCGCCCAGGCGCTGGAGGAGCTCGATCGTTGACGGCGGGCCAGATCTACATCATCGGTGACTCGCACATCGGACTCGCCGACGGGTCCGAGCAGCGGGTGAACGCGTGGCTCGACCGGCTCGCAGCACTGAGGCCGAGCGCGCTGTACCTCAACGGCGACCTCTTTCACTACCTCATCGCGCACCCGAAGTTCCGCACGGCCTCCGTCACGAAGGTGATGGAGAAGCTGCGCTCGCTGCGCGACGGAGGAATCCCGATCCACTTCGTCGAAGGAAACCGCGACTTCTTCCTCGAGGGCTCATTCGTCGAGGAGCACGTCACGAGCGTCGGGATCGAATACGCGTTCGAAGCCGGGCCGCGAAAGTACCTCGTCGTTCACGGCGACCTGATCAACGACGCCGACTGGCCGTACCGGTTCTGGCGCAGCCTGTCGAAGAACCCGATCTCGAAGTTCGCCGTGAGTTTCATCCCCGGTCGCGTCGCACGCCGCTTCGTCGACTCCGTCGAGAAGCGGCTCGCCCGCTCGAACTTCAAGCACAAGCGCCGGCTCCCGGTCGAGTTGATGGAGGCCTTCGGCCGCCGTCGCGCCGAGAGCGGCTTCACCAACGTCGTCCTCGGCCACTTCCACCAGAAGGTCGAGGTCCCCGCCGGCAGCGCGACGGTCCAGGTGCTGCCGCCCTGGTACGAGACCGGCGAGGCAATGGTGATCGATCCCGCGACCGGCGAAATCTCGTGGCAGGTCGTGTAGACGCACGGGAACTGTTCACCACAGAGGCACAGAGGATACAGAGGTTCACAGAGGAACCGGCGTCGGGCCAGGGGTGGCTTCTTGCGGCCTCCGCTGAACTCGCCGCGCGCGACTCTCTCCGTGTTCCTCTGTGTCCTCTGTGCCTCTGTGGTGAACCGTTCCCCGTCGCTTCCTTTGCATAGAATGCCGCCTCCCATGATCGTGACCTTCCTCGGCAGCGGTACCTCGACCGGCGTGCCGGTCGTCGGCTGCCACTGCGCGGTCTGCACGTCCGACCATCCGAGGAACCAGCGGCTGCGGCAGTCGGTGAAGATCGAGCACAGCGGGAAGCACTTCCTGATCGACACGACGCCCGATCTACGGCTGCAACTGCTCCGCTTTCCGATCCCGCGGCTCGACTTCGTCCTCTTCACGCACTCCCACTCCGATCACATGATGGGGCTCGACGACATTCGCCCCTTCAACTTCCGGCAGCGCGAGCCGATCCACGCGTACGCGGGCGCTCCGACCGCACGGGCGATCCGCCGCGCGTTCAGCTACATCTGGGACGATCGCTCGCAGATCGGCGGAGGGAAGCCGCAGCTCGAGCTGCATGAGATCCACGGTGAGTTCACCCACGACGGGATCCGTATCGTGCCGATCCCGGTCGAGCACGGCGACTGGACGATCCTCGGCTTCCGCATCGGCCGGTTCGCGTACATCACCGACACGAACGGCATCCCCCCAGCCTCGATGGAGCTTCTCGCCGGCGTCGAGGTCCTTGCGCTCGACGGTCTGCGCCCCGCACCGCCGCATCCGACGCACTTCACGATCGACGAGGCGCTCGATTGCGCGGAGAAGATCGGTGCGAAGGAGACGTGGCTGATCCACCTCACGCACGACGTCGACCACGATTCGTTCGACTCCACGCTTCCACCCGGTGTGCGGCTTGCCTACGACGGCCTGACGCTCGAGATCGACTGACATGAAGACCATCGCACGCTCCGCCCCGGTCGACGCCACCGTCACCGCCCCTGCTTCGAAGTCCTACTCGGTCCGCGCGCTGCTTCTCGGCGCGATGGCGGAAGGGACGACGACCGTCGTGAACTGCCTCGACGCCGACGACACGCGGCACGCCGTCGAGGCGCTGCGGACCATCGGCTACGAGATCGGCGGTGCGTTCGGACAGGAGCTCACCATCGGCGAGCGGCTGTCGATGTCCGCCGGCGAGGTGCCGATCTCGGTCGGCAACGCCGGGACCGCGATGCGGTTCCTGACCGGATGGCTGGCGTTCACGCCCGGACGGTTTACCCTCGACGGCGACGCCCGGATGCGGGAACGGCCGATCCGCGACCTGGTCGACGTCCTGCTCGAGCTCGGTGCGGAGGTCGAGTACACCGGCGCCGAGGGTTTCCCTCCGCTGGCCATCCGCGGCAAGCGGATGCGCGGCGGAAACGACGTCACCGTGCGCGGCGGGACCTCGAGCCAGTTCGTCTCCGCGCTGATGCTCGGCGGCGCGACACTGCCGTACGGGATCATGCTGCACGTCGCGGAGCTCGCGTCCGGCCCGTACATCGACCTCACGGCCGACATCCTGCGGACCTTCGGCGCCGAGGTCGTTCGCGAAGGGGAGGTCGTGACGGTGAAGCCGGGACGGCTCGCCTGTCCGCGGTACGTGGTCGAGGGCGATTACTCGTCGGCGTCCTACTGGTTTGCCGCAGCCGCGGCGACGCGCGGGACGGTGCGGGTCCGCGGACTCGCGATCCCGACCGCGCAGGGCGACGCCGGATTCCTCGACATCCTCGCGGCGATGGGATGCGAGGTCGGCGTCGCGAGCGACGAGATCACGGTCCGTTGCGTTTCCGACCTGCGCGGCGGCCGTTTCGACTGCAACGCGACGCCGGACATCGTCCCGACCCTCGCTGCGATCGCCCCGCTCGCGAGCTCGCCGGTCGAGATCGTGAACGTCGCCAACCTGCGCGTCAAAGAATCCGACCGCCTCGCCACCTTGACCGAAGCGCTTCGCCGCCTCGGTGCGACCGTGGAGGAACGCGCCGACGCCCTTCTCATCCAGCCCGGCTGGGGGAGCGGCGAGGCGGTGGTCGAGACCCACGGCGACCACCGGATCGCCATGTCGTTTGCCATCGCCGGCCTCGCGCGCGGCGCCGTCTCGATCGCCGACGAGAGGGTTGTCGCCAAGTCGTACCCGCGGTTCTGGAAGACGCTCGACGAAGTGACGTCCGGGCGGAGTTTCTGAGTTCCTCGGGGTCCTCGGGGTCCTCGGTTCCTCGGGTTCCTCGGTTCCTCGGTTCCTCGGTTCCTCGGGGGATTCAATGCTGGATTGCATGCTCGTGGCTGCGAGAGAACCAAGGAACCCCCGAGGAACCCCGAGGAACCCCGAGGAACTCCGAGGAACTCCGAGGAATCCGAGGAACCGAGTCGTGCGGCAGCCATTGATAGAATGCCCGCGCTGATGATCCCTTCGACGACGAGCGCCGCCCGCGCCGCGCTCCGCTGACATGTCCGCCTGGTACCTCGTACTCGCCCTCCTTTTCGTCCTCGCGAACGGCTTCTTCGTTGCCGCCGAGTTCGCGATCGTCAAAGTGCGGAGCACCCAGCTCGCCGAGCTGGCCGAAGAGGGGAGCGCCCGCGCGAAGATGGCGCGGCGGCTCACCAAGGACCTCGACGCCTACCTCTCGGCGACGCAGCTCGGCATCACGCTCGCGTCGCTCGCTCTCGGCTGGATCGGCGAGCCGGCGTTCGCCGGGCTGATCGAGCCTCTTTTCGCGCGGTTCGGGGTCTTCGCTCCCGCCTACGCGCACTCGGTCTCGGTGACCCTGGCCTTCACTGTGATCTCGATCCTCCACATCGTCCTCGGCGAGCTCGCCCCGAAGTCGATCGCGATCCAGAAGCCGGTCGTCACGTCGCTCTGGATCGCGCACCTGCTGCACGCGTTCTACGTCGTCACTTTCCCGGCGATCTGGCTACTCAACGGGACGTCGCGCGCGCTGCTCCGGGCCGTCGGGATCCGCCCCGCCGCCGAGGGGGAGTCGGCCCACTCGCCCGAAGAGCTCCGGATGATCCTGGCGAGCTCGGAGAAGGCCGGGATCCTCTCGGAAGGCAACCGCGAGATCATCGAGGGGGTCTTCGAGTTCTCGAAGCGGAATGCGCGGCAGATCATGGTGCCGCGCACCGACGTCGTCGTCCTGTCGACCAAGAGGACGATCGAGCAGAACCTCGACACGATCCGCACGGCCCGCCATACGCGCTACCCGCTCTGCGACGGCACCCTCGACCACACGGTCGGACTCATCCACGTGAAGGACCTTCTGCTCGCGCAGCTCCGCGGCCCGGGGCGCCGGCTCGAGGACCTCAAGCGCGACATCCTGTTCGTCCCCGAGAACAGCACCGTCGAGTCGCTCCTCTCGCAGTTCATCGAGCACAAGACGCACATGGCGGTCGTGCTCGACGAGTACGGCGGCGCATCCGGCATCGTGTCCCTCGAGAACATCACCGAGGAGCTGTTCGGCCAGATTCAGGACGAGTTCGATCGCGAGCGCCCCGAGATCGAGCCACTCGGCAGCGGCGAGTACCGCGTCCGCGGCGACTACCTCCTCGAGGACCTCGCAGACCGGTTGAAGATCGACCTCGGGCATCCGGATGAGGAGACCGTCGGCGGTTTCGTCGCGGCGCGCCTCTCACGCGAAGTCGCCCCGGGCGACACGGTCGAGCTCCGCGACCTGAGGATCGAAGTGCTCGAAGCGAAGCGCTTCCGCGTCCACTGGGTCCGCATCATCCTCACTCCGCCACCGACGGTGGAAGACGAGCGCGAAGGCGAGCGCACATAGAAAGAGCCCGCCAGTTGGCTGGCGGGCTCGGTCTTCATGGATCACTGGTCAGCGACCAGGATCCCTTCGTCAGTGCTTGCGGCTGAACAGGCTGGTGATGCGACCCGGGAGGTGCGTCACCATGCTCCAGGCGCGGGACATCATCCCGTGTTCGGGCTCGACCGCAGCGTTGTGGTGCCGTGCGATCCGCGCCTCTTTCAGAATCCGATCAGTGTCCTGAATTCGCATTCAAACCTCCTTCTGTCAGAGGTTTACATTGCGAATGGAATGCCATGATCAGCGTCCGTTGGGTTCGCTCAGCGACTTCTCGTGGTAGGCCACGACGATGTCGCGAACTGCGGCGGGCTCATCCACGACATGGATGCTGTTCACATCGTCCTCGACGACGTTTCCGCCTGCCAGAAGCTGTTCGCGCATCCAGTGGACCAGCCCCTTCCAGTAGTCGCTTCCGAAGAGGATCACGGGAAAGTTCGAGATCTTCCGGGTCTGGATGAGCGTGAGAGCGTCGAAGAGCTCGTCGAGCGTTCCAAACCCTCCCGGGAAAGTGATGAAGGCCTCCGAGTACTTGATGAACATCGTCTTGCGGACGAAGAAGTACCGGAACGTCATCCCCTTCTGGACGTATGCGTTCACGTCCTGCTCGAATGGCAGCTCGATGTTGCAGCCGATCGAGAGCGCACCACCGAGACATGCCCCTTTGTTCGCCGCCTCCATGATGCCGGGGCCACCCCCCGTGATGATGGCGAACCCGGCGCGCCCGAGGAGCTCGGCAGTCTGGGTGGCTGCCTCGTAGTAGCGGTGCCCGGCCGGCGTGCGTGCCGACCCGAAGATCGAGACCGCCGGATAGACGTCGGCGAGATGCTCGAACCCGTTGACGAACTCACTCTGGATCCGGAGCACCCGCCAGGTGTCGTTCTGCAGCGTGACGGCACGGCTCGGCCGGTCGAGAAGCTTCTTGTCTTCGAGTTTCTCCCGGTCAGTCGGGGGAATGTGGAGCTTCGGATCGAGAGGCATTCGGGGCGGATTGTATGTTGCTTCCTTCGCGTGTCTCGGGTCTCACGCCAATAGGACAATAGGACCTATGGGACCTATGGGACCTATGGGACCAATAGGACCCCGCCCAACCCGGGGGTGGGTCCTATAGGTCCTATTGGTCCCATAGGTCCTATTCGTCCTATTCGCCCCTACCGCCGCGTCACCTTCATCGAGATCGTCGATACGTGCGAGCTCACGAAGATCCAGCGTCCCTTCCTCTTCGCGTAGAAGTCGGTATAGCGGACCTCGGACTGGACGTCGTACTTCGTCCGGCGATACTGCTGGATCACCCTTCCGGTCACCACGGCGGCGTCTCCGTAGACGCGCACGTGCATGTCGAGCGGCTCGTACGGCTGCATGACGAGACCGGGGCCGACCAGGTCGTTGATGAGCTCGCGCTTGTTCTTGAGCGCGCCGGTGGCGGTGACGTGGACGAAGTCGTCCGACAGGTTCTCCTCGAACCAGACCTTGTCGCGCGTCCACGTCGCGACGCTCAGCTCGGTGTCGAGACGGCGGACGTCCTCGACATCACCCGCGAAGGCAGCGGCCGCGCAGAGCAGCAACGCAATGGAAATGAGTCGCTTCACCGGGAGGCACGGTAGAGCGGCCGGGCGCCGTGCGGCAAGGGCTGCACCCGTTTCGTCACACGTTCGAGACGGGCGGTGCCCGCCTCCATCGAGGTTGGCGCCGGCCACTGGAACACCTTCCCGCCGGCGAACCGTTGTAGATTGCCCGCAATTTTCCGCGAGGTACCGCGAAACCTATGACTTCCGAAGCCCCGACCCGCTCACTCGATTTCCTCCGGGAGATCGTCGAAGAAGACCTCCGCACCGGCAAGCACGCGTCGGTCGTCACCCGCTTCCCGCCCGAGCCGAACGGCTATCTCCACATCGGCCACGCGAAGTCGATCTGCCTGAACTTCGGTATCGCGAACGAGTACGGCGGCAAGTGCAACCTCCGCTTCGACGACACCAACCCGGTGAAGGAAGAGGCGCACTACGCGCACGCGATCATGGAAGACATCAAATGGCTCGGTTTCGACTGGGGCCCTGAAGTCCTCCACGCATCCGACTACTTCGAGCAGCTGTACCAGTGGGCCGAGGAGCTGATCCGCAAGGGGATGGCGTACGTCGACGACCTGACGGCCGACGAGATCCGGGCCCATCGCGGGACGCTCACCGAGCCTGGCAGGGAGTCGCCGTTCCGCAACCGCCCGGTCGACGAGAACCTCGACATGTTCCGGCGGATGCGCGCGGGCGAGTTCGAGGACGGCACGCACGTCCTCCGCGCGAAGATCGACATGGCCTCGCCGAACATGAACCTGCGGGACCCGGTCCTCTACCGGATCCGGCACGAGACGCATCACCGGACCGGCGACGACTGGTGCATCTATCCGATGTACGACTTCGCCCATCCGCCGTCGGACGCAATCGAGCACGTGACGCACTCGATCTGCACGCTCGAGTTCGAAGACCACCGGCCGCTCTACGACTGGCTGATGGACAACGTCTCGGTTCCGGCGCGGCCGCGGCAGTACGAGTTCGCGCGGCTCAACCTCAACTACACGGTGATGTCGAAGCGGAAGCTGCTGCGCCTCGTCACCGAGGGGCACGTGCGTGGGTGGGACGACCCGCGGATGCCGACGATCGCGGGCCTGCGACGTCGCGGCTACACGCCGGCCTCGATCCGGAACTTCGCCGACCGCGTCGGCGTGGCGCGCCGCGAGAACGTGATCGACGTCGCACTGCTCGAGTTCTCGGTCCGCGAGGACCTGAACAAGACGGCATCGCGCGTGATGGGGGTGCTGAGCCCGCTGCGCGTCGTCATCGAGAACTATCCCGAAGGACAGACCGAGGAGTTCGAGACTCCGAACAATCCGGACGACCCGTCGGCCGGGACGCGGCGCGTGCCGTTCTCGCGCGTCCTTTACATCGAGCGCGACGACTTCATGGAAGAGCCGCCGAAGAAGTTCTTCCGGCTCACGCCGGGTCGCGAGGTGCGGCTGCGGTCGGCGTACTTCATCACCTGCAGCGAGGTGATCAAGGACGGCAGCGGCGAGATCGTCGAACTGCGCGCCACGTACGACCCGGACACGCGCGGCGGCGACGCCCCCGACGGCCGGCGTCCGAAGGCGACCCTGCACTGGGTGTCGGCGGAGCACGCGATCGACTGCGAAGTGCGCCTCTACGACCGTCTCTTCACTTCCGAGAATCCGGAGGAGGGGTCCGACGACTTCCTCTCGAACCTGAACCCGAAGTCGCTCGAGGTCGTGACGCACGCGAAGCTCGAGCCGTCGGTCCGCGGCGCGCAATCGTCCGCGCGCTATCAGTTCGAGCGTCTCGGTTACTTCTGCGTCGATCCCGATTCGAACGGCGAGACCCTCGTCTTCAACCGGACCGCGACGCTCAAGGACGCCTGGGCAAAGGTGAAGTAGGGAGAGTCCGTAGCACCCGGCTTCAGCCGGGTGTCCGCACGAAAGAAGACGAGTCGAGCCCGCGTAGCGGGCGGCAGAGAAGGATGTTCTGTTCTGCCGCCCGCTACGCGGGCTCACGCGCTTTTTATCTCACCTGCACCCGGCTGAAGCCGGGTGCTACGGTCTCGTGGCCGCTACGCGGCCCAGCCTTCGTGATCGCGTCGCGACCTCAGGTCACGAGTTGGAGTTCGGATTCAGGGGTCGCGCTTCGCGGCTCGATCTTCTCCGGCACATTCGCGTCGGGCCCCGTTGGACCGTCTACCACCGGCCGGGCGTTTGCCGCCTCAGCACGCTCCTTGATGCCGAGGAGCCAGGCGCGCTCGACGATGAACTGCCCCGGATCGATCATCGCGTAGCGCAGGAACGCCTTCAGCTTGCCGGGGAAGTAGGCGCGGTTGCGGGAGATCAGGCGCGTCGCCCCGTCGGGCGTCGACTCGAGCAGCACGACCCAGGTCGCCTTGGCGACCGGCTCGGGCGGGGCGAAGGCCACCCAGTGCGGCTTCTCCTGATGCTGCACCTCGGTGCCCGATGGGAGCGCCTTCGGGTCGAGCACGAAAGGCCAGACGCGGTTGATCGGCGCGTCGATCGTCACCGCCCGCGTGCTGAAGTAGTTCGGGTGCGGAATGATCTGGTCGAAGGGGAACCGGCGCGTGACCTCGTCGTGCGTCGCGCCCCAGCGGAGGTGCCAGGGCCGCACGATCATCCCGTAGCCGGTGAGAACGGACGCGGCGGTCCCTGCCGCGGTGCCGAGGAGAACCCATTTCGTGCTGCGGCGCATCGTGCCTCCTGCTCGTCTGTCCGACGGACTCACGGTCGAATCCGGGACGCCTGTGCAGCGGTGCCGGACGCCACCGCCTCCTGTGACAGCACCGCCCCGGATACCGCCTTCCACCGCAATTTTCTCCCCCCGGAAGGCGAACCCGACGGAAGATCCGCCGTACAGCGGCGTGTGTCGGGAATTGCATCCCCGCCCTCGAACCGTTCTGAAGCGGACACGTGGTCCAACAATTCGGAGGTGATCTGGTGAAGTTGAGCTTCCCAATCCTCATCATGAGCATGACGCTGACATCCACCGCACTCGCTGGTGACCCGCCCAAGCCGCCGGTCGCGAAGAAGGTTCCGCAGGAAATCTCCCTGCACGGCGACACGCGCGTCGACGACTACGCGTGGCTCAAGGAGAAGAAGAGCGCCGACACCGTCGCGTACCTCGAAGCCGAGAACGCCTACGCCGCGGCAATGACGGCCGGCAATGCGGAGCTCGAGAAGAAGCTCTACGACGAGATGCTCGGCCGCATCAAACAGACCGACACGAACGTTCCCTACCGGAAAGGCGCCTGGCTGTATTACACGCGCACCGAGGAAGGGAAGCAGTACCCGATCTTCGCCCGCAAGAAGGCGAAGGGCGAAGCGAAGGAGGAGATCCTCCTCGACGTGAACGAGCTCGCCAAAGGGAAGAAGTTCATGTCGATCGGCTCGTTCGCCGTCAGCGACGACGCGAACCACCTCGCCTACTCGACCGACGACAACGGCTATCGCCAGTACAAGCTCCAGGTGAAGGACCTCCGCACCGGCACGACGACCGGCGACATCGCCGAGAGGGTCGGCAGCGTCGAGTGGGGCAAGGACAACAAGACCCTCATCTACAGCGTCGAGAACGATGCGAAGCGCCAGAACCGCGTCTTCCGCCACGTTCTCGGCTCTCCCGAGCACTCGCTGCTCTTCGAAGAGAAGGACGAGCTCTACGACGTCTACGTGAACCGCACCCGCGACGGCGAGTTCATCTTTCTCGTCTCCGACAGCAAGACGACCAGCGAGACCCGGCTGATTCCAGCGGCGAAGCCGGACGTCGCGCCGGTCGTGATGATCCCGCGCAGGAACGACCACAAGTACTACGTCGACCATCGCGGTGACCGCTTCTACTTCGTGACGAACGACGCCGGCATCAACTACCGCGTGGTCAGCGCGCCGCAGCTCGACTACGCACAGGCGAACTGGGTCGAGGTCGTGCCGTACCGCAAGGCGGTCCGCGTCGAGACGATCGACCTCTTCAAGAATCACATGGTCGTCCGCCTCCGCGAGGGCGGTCTCAGCGAGCTCGAGGTCTACGACTTCGCCAACGACATGAAGTCGCACCGGGTGAAGTTCCCCGAGCCGGCCTACGCGGTCATGCCGACCGGCAACGAGGAGTTCGACACGAGCGTCTACCGCTACTCGTACCAGTCGCTGGTCACGCCGAGCTCGGTCTACGACTACGACCTGGACTCGAAGAAGCAGACGCTCCTGAAGCGGACCGCCGTCCTCGGCGGCTACGACCCTGCGAACTACAAGTCGGAGCGCTTCTTCGTGACGGCGCGCGACGGCGCGAAGGTGCCGGTCGCGATCGTCTACCACAAGATGGTCAACCCGAAGGAGAAGAACCCGCTCTTTCTCTACGCCTACGGCTCCTACGGTTTCGCAACCCCGACCACGTTCTCCACCTCGCGCCTCTCGCTCCTCGACCGCGGTGTCGTCTACGCAGTCGCACACATCCGCGGCGGCGGCGAGATGGGCAAGGAGTGGCACGAACAGGGTCGGATGATGGCGAAGAAGAACACCTTCACCGACTTCGTCGACGTCGCGGACTTCCTCGTCAAGGAGGAGTACACCGCGAAGGACCGGCTCGCGATCTCCGGCGGCAGCGCAGGCGGGCTGCTCATGGGCGCCGTCGTCAACATGCGGCCGGAGCTGTTCCGCGCCGTCCTCGCGTACGTCCCGTTCGTCGACGTCATCAACACGATGCTCGACGACGACCTCCCCCTCACCACGCAGGAGTACCTCGAGTGGGGCAATCCGAACGAGAAGGAGGCGTACCTCTACATGAAGAGCTACGACCCCTACTCGAACATCGAGAAGAAGGCGTACCCCGCGATGCTGGTCCGGACGTCGTACAACGACAGCCAGGTCGGCTACTGGGAGGCGGCGAAGTGGGTTGCCAAGCTCCGCGCCACCAGGAGCGACGAGAACGTCCTTCTGCTGCGCACGAACATGGGTGCCGGCCACGGTGGCGCCTCGGGCCGCTACGACAAGCTGAAGGACGAAGCCGCCGATTACGCGTGGATGCTGAAGAGGCTGCGCGTCGAGGAGTAGTCGGAGCGGTGCCGCCGCGA
>JBAQWH010000074.1:0-5427 GCA_049298815.1 Thermoanaerobaculia bacterium
CTCCTGCACGGCGGCTCCTGGCTCGCCGTCAGCGCCAGCGGCCGTTTCGCCGCAGTCACGAACCTCCGAGGCTCAACACTTCCGGTAGCGGCGCGGTCCCGCGGCTTCCTGATCCGCGACTTCATGCTGTCAGAGGTGCTCGCAGATCGCTATGTTGCCGGGGTGGCCGGCGCAGCTGATCACTACGCGGGATTTCATCTGATCGCCGGCAGCATCGGCACGGACGTCATCCACTTTTCCCGCACGGCGACCGTGCTCGGGTCCGGCATTCACGGCTTCAGCAACGCGGCCCCCGGCGAGCGGTGGCCGAAGGTCGAAGCAGCCGTGATCCGCCTCCGGAGCGCGATCGAAGAAACCTCGCGAGAGGCGATGGCGGACGACCTCCTGACCTTCCTGTCGACTCCGACCTTCACGAACGCGCTCGAGAGCGAGGTGTTCATCTCCAGCGATCGCTACGGAACGCGCTCGTCGACGGTCATCATTGCCACCGCCGACGAGATCGCGCTGGTAGAGCAGAGCTACGGGCCCGGCGGCGTGCGCGACGGGGACGTCCGGCGGATCGTGCTGCAGCGCGCGATCTGAGCCACGGCCGGACGCCCCATCGTCATCACAGCTTCGCGTTCCTGAGCCGGAGGGCATTCGCGATGACCGTCACGCTCGAGAACGTCATCGCCGCGCTCGCGATCATCGGGCTGAGCAGAATGCCGAAGAAGGGATAGAGGATGCCGGCGGCGATCGGTACGCCGACGACGTTGTAGATGAAGGCGAAGAAGAGGTTCTGCCGGATGTTCTTCATCATCGCCTGTCCGAGGTTGTGCGCGCGGGCGATGCCGCGGAGGTCGCCCTTGACCAGCGTTATTCCGGCGCTTTCGATCGCGACGTCGGTCCCGGTTCCCATCGCGATTCCGACCTCGGCGCGCGACAGCGCAGGCGCGTCGTTGACGCCGTCGCCGGCCATCGCCACGACGCGTCCCTGGTCCTGCAGCCTGCGGACGATCGCTTCCTTCTGATCGGGCAGCACCTCGGCCTCGACGTCCGTGATGCCGAGGTGCCTGGCGACCGCGGTGGCGGTGGTTCGCGAGTCGCCGGTCAGCATGATGACGCGGATGCCGTCCTCGGCGAGGTGCATGAGCGCCTCACGAGTCGTGCGCTTGACCGTGTCCGCCACCACCACGATTCCGGCCGGCCGCTCGTCGATCTGCACGAGCATGACCGTCGCCCCCTCGGAGCGATGACGTGCGACGGCCTCACCGTGGAACTCGCCCGCGAGACCTTCGTTGCCGACCACGACCCGGCGGCCGTCCACGACCCCGCGGATCCCGCGGCCGGGAATCGTCTCGACGTCGCTCGCGGTGCCGAACGTCACGCCCCGGGACTTCGCACCATTCACGATCGCCTCGGCCAGCGGATGCTCGCTGGCTCGCTCGAGAGTTGCCACGAGGCGAAGCACGTCCTCTTCGTCGGCCCCATCCACGGTCTCGACGGCGACGAGCGACGGCTTCCCTTCGGTGAGCGTCCCGGTCTTGTCGATGACGAGCGTGTCGACCCGCGTGAAGTTCTCGAGCGCCTCGGCGTTCTTGATCAGGATTCCCGCGGTGGCTCCGCGCCCGGTCGCAACCATCACCGACATCGGCGTCGCGAGTCCGAGGGCACAGGGGCACGCGATGATGAGCACCGCGACCGCATTCAGCAGCGCGTGCGTGAAGCGCGGCTCGGGGCCGACGAACGCCCAGACCAGGAACGTCAGCACCGAGACGGCGACGACCGCGGGGACGAACCAGGCGGCCACGACGTCCGCGAGATGCTGGATCGGTGCGCGGCTCCGCTGCGCCTCCGCAACCATCCGGACGATGTGCGCGAGGAGCGTGTCGCTTCCGACCCGCTCGGCCTTCATCACCAGCGCGCCATTCCGATTCACCGTGCCCGCGGTGAGCTTGTCTCCCTCGGTCTTCTCGACCGGAATCGGCTCGCCGGTGAGCATCGACTCGTCGACCGAGCCGAAGCCGTCGACGACCGAGCCATCGACCGGGACCCGCTCGCCGGGACGGATCCGGACGCGCATGCCGGCGGTGATCTGCTCGATCGCGAGGTCGTGCTCCGAGCCGTCGCTGAGCAGCACGCGCGCGTTCTTCGGCGTGAGGCCGAGCAGCGCCCGGATCGCACCCGACGTCTTGTCGCGGGCGCGGAGCTCGAGCACCTGACCGAGGAGCACGAGCGTCACGATGACGGCGGCCGGCTCGAAGTAGAGCGGCAGCATCCCATGCTCCCTGAACGACGGAGGGAAGAGGCCGGGCGCGAAGGTCGCCGTGACGCTGTACGCGTACGCCGCGCCCGTGCCGAGCGAGATCAGCGTGAACATGTTCAGGCGGCGCGTCGCCACCGATATCCAGCCGCGGACGAAGAAGGGCCAGCCTCCCCAGAGCACGACCGGCGTCGCCAGCGCGAGCTCGATCCACGGCAGAAGCGAGTGCGGCAGCAGGCGGTGCGTCCAGTTGCCGAACATGCCGCCCATCGCGATCGCGAGCAGCGGCACCGAGAGGATCGTGCTCACCAGGAAGCGGCGCTTCATGTCGATCAGCTCTTCGTTCGGCCGGTCTTCGAGCGTGATCGTCCGCGGCTCGAGCGCCATCCCGCAGATCGGGCACGGGCCCGGCCGGTCCGAGAGGACCTCGGGATCCATCGGGCAGATCCACTCGGTGTTGCCGGAATCGGGCGCGCTCATCGGTTCGGGCGCAGCCGTAGGGGAGAGAAAGCGCTCGGGATCCGCCTCGAACCTGGCCTGGCAGACCGGGCTGCAGAAGAAGTATCTCTTCCCGGCGTGGTCCGTGTGACCGGTTGCATCGTGCTCGGCGATCGTCATTCCGCAGACCGGATCGAGATGCTCGTGCGGGCTGTCGGAAGGCACGACAGGGGCTCCGGCCTGCGAGGTCGACGAGGGCAGGTACTTCTCCGGATCGGCGTCGAACTTCTTCTTACAGGACGGGCTGCAGAAGTAGATCGTCTCACCGCCATGCTCCGAGGTGCCGGCGGCGCGGGCGGGATCGACGGTCATGTGGCAGACGGGATCGATGGGCTCCTTCTTCGCTGCGGCCGACGGCAGGTACTTCTCGGGATCCGCGTCGAACTTCTTCTTACAGTTCGGGTTGCAGAAGTAGATGGTTTCGCCGTTGTGCTCGGAGGTTCCGGCGGCGCGGGCGGGATCGACGGTCATGTGACAGACAGGATCGATGGGCATTTCGTTACCTCACGTTCGGAGCCGTGTGCGCTCGTCGAAGAGCATACGCGGGCGCGGCGGGTTCATTACAGGAGGCACACCAGAGGCCAACCGCTCAGCCGGGCTGCATCGCCGCCGCCAGCCGATCGAAATCCGCGAGGCCGAGCGTTTCGGCTCTCACGTCCTCGGAGACGCCCGCGCGCTTCATGAGCTCGAGGGCATCGGTCCTCGTCAGCTCGCGCCAACCGATCAAGTTGTTGACTAGTTTCTTCCGCCGCATTCTGAACGCGGCGCTCGCGAGCTCCAGGACGGCCTGCCTGTCCGCCGTGAGTCCGGGGTCGCGTGGATCGAGCACGACGACCGCGCTCCGCACCTTCGGCGGCGGGAAGAAGGATCTCGGCTCGAGGGTCATGAGCGTCCGCGCCGAGGCGAAGGACTGCACGACGATGGTGAGGTAGCCGTACTGCTCGTCCCCAGGCTTCGCCACGAGCCGTTCCGCGACCTCCTTCTGCAGCATGAACACGGCACGCATGCAGTTCGGGTCGGCGATGACGCGACGCAGGATCGGAGTGCCGACGTTGTAGGGGAGGTTGCCGACGGCGCGGTAAGGCGTCTCAGGCAGCGGCGCCTCGAGGGCGTCCTCGTGACGCAGCTCGAGCCGGTCGCCGTACTTCAATCGCAGGCGTGCCGCAAGCTCGGGGTCGATCTCGATCGCGACCACGTGGCGGTCGAGCCCCAGCAGCGTCTCGGTGAGCGCCCCTTCGCCGGGACCGATCTCGACGACGATCTCGCCCGGGGCCGGCTCGACGGCCTCGACGATGCGCTGCACCGCCCCGCGGTTGCGGAGAAAGTTCTGGCCCCATTTCTTCTTCGGACGGCTCATGGATGTCACGGCACCGGGACGGCGTTGAGAAACTGATCGATGAGGTGGTCGGGCGAGACCTGCTCGGCTGCGGCCTCGTAGGTCAGCACGAGGCGGTGCCTGAGAACGTCGTGCGCGACGGCCTTCACGTCTTCGGGGACGACGTAGGCACGCCCTTCGAGGAACGCGAACGCCTTCGCGACGTGTGCCAGGGAGAGCGTTGCGCGCGGGGACGCGCCGAACGCGATCAGCGGGGCGAGGTCGCGCAGGCGATGCTCCGCCGGCTTCCTGGTCGCCGTGACGAGCTGCACGACGTAGCGGCTGATCCGCTCGTCGGTGTGCACTCGTCCCGCGAGCTGGGAGATCGAATGGATCTCCGCGAGCGTCAGCACGCGGTTCACCGTCGGCTGTTGCGCGCCGGGATCGAGATAGAGGCCGAGCATCCGCAGCTCCTCGTCCACCGTCGGGTAATCGACCTTCAACTTCATGACGAACCGGTCCACCTGCGCCTCCGGGAGCGCGTACGTCCCCTCGTGCTCGATCGGGTTCTGCGTGGCGATGACGACGAACGGCTCGGGCAGAGCGTGCGAGGTATCGCCGATCGTGACCTGCCGCTCCTGCATCGCCTCGAGCAGCGCGCTCTGCACCTTCGCAGGCGCGCGGTTGATCTCGTCCGCCAGCACGAGATTCGCGAAGATTGGCCCGAGACGCGCGTTGAACGTGCGGCCGGCCGGGTCGAAGATCTGCGTGCCGGTGATGTCCGCCGGCAGGAGGTCGGGAGTGAACTGGATCCGCTTGAAGCTCGCGTCCAGCGCCGAGGCGAGCGTCTTCACCAGCAGAGTCTTCGCGAGACCCGGCAGACCCTCCACCAGAACGTGCCCGCGGATGAGGATCGCGATGACGAGCCGGTCGACGGCCGCCTGCTGACCCACCACCGCCCGCCCGACCTCGTCGCGCAGCCGGCTGAGGCGCTCGTGTGCCCATTCGATGCGAGCCTGGATCTCTTGGTCGCTCATCGGAGGGGAGTGTATCGCCCCAGCGGGTTGGCGCCGTAACGCCATACTCGCGCAACGCGAAGCCCGCGTAGCGGGCGAAAGAACGTAGGCCCCGGCTTCAGCCGGGCATGATTGGCGGGCATGGTGTACAGCCCGCGTAGCGGGCGGCAGACAAGAGCTCTTGCCTATCGCCCGCTGCGCGGGCTCGATTTCCCACGTGCGTGCGCGCACCCGGCTGAAGGGCGTGTTGCTCAAGCCGGGTGGTGGATTGGCGTTTAGCGGGCGGAGCAGCGAAAGGCGAGAACGAGCGGTCGGTCGGGTGCGAGCAGCGTACGAAGTCGGTTGAGAGCCAGGAG
>JBAQWH010000075.1:0-1552 GCA_049298815.1 Thermoanaerobaculia bacterium
GGGAGGGAACGCCCGCTGCGGGAGGCTCGTGCCGGACGCCACGTCGGCCGCGTTTCGCTGGACGAGCGTGGCAAGCGCCGCGCGTGCGATGGCGAGATCGCCCTCGGCCTCGATCATTCGCTGGCGGAACGACGCGAGCTGGACCTCCGCTGCGAGCAGCTCCGCCTCGACGAGGATTCCCTGCTCGAACCGGTCGCGCATCGCTCCGGCGTCAGCCTCGGCCGTCCGGACTGCTTCCTCGGCGACCGAACGCTTCTCGGACGCGAGCACGACACCGTAGTAGCGCGAGATGGTCTCGAGAAGGATCCGCTGCCGCGCCTCCTCGGTCCCGGCGTCGGCCTGTTCGACTGCACGGCGAGCCTGCTTGTTCACGTTCCAACGGCGGAACTGGTCGAACAGCGGATACCGGACATTCAATGCGAGCCGGTAATTCGTCAGCGGATCCGGATCGTTCAGGAACGACGGATCGAAGTGCTGAGGGCCGAACCGCCCCTGTTCGAGGAGCGACCCGAAGACGAACACCGGGTAGTCGCTGCGCATCACGGACTGGCTTGCGTCGACGAGAGGCAACCACATCGAGCGCGCTTCCAGCAGCCGCGCCTTCGCCATCGAGGTGCGGGCGGCCGCTCCCGCGAGCGCGGGGTTGCTCGTGAGTGCCTCATCCGCGGCCTGCTTCAGGGTGAGGGCCGCTTGCTGCGGCGCGTCCTGTGCGAAGCCGGGGATCGCGAGTCCGAGAGCGAGCAGGATGAGGGCTGCCCGCGAGGTGTTCATCACGCCGTCTTCTCCATCGGCGTCCGGTCCAGCGGGCGCGGCGAATCCGGCACCCCAGCGGCTCGGAGGATGCTGATCATCGGGCACCAGTTGGTGAAAGCGGACTGGAAGAGGTTGAGGCCGACGAAGGCGGTGAAGGCGAAGAACCAGGGAGAGACGAAGTACCCGAGGGCGACCGAGAGCATGATGAAGAAGCCGGCGGTCAGTCGAAGGTAGCGGTCAACGGTCATGTGTGTTTCCTCCTGCTTGACTACATAACCATATATGCATATAGTATGTCAAGCTATTCCATGACGAAACGATCAGATCAGTCGAAGAGGTCAGACCCGAGGTCGCCGGTCACGATTGCTTGTGCCCATGCGCGGGCTATCATGTCGTCGATGCCGAAGAAGGGAAACAAGCACGATCCGCTCTCGGTCGAGGCGATCGAGATGGTCGCCTCCCGCTTCAGGATCCTCGGGGAGCCGATCCGAATCCGGATCCTGCAGATCCTCCAGGAGGGAGAGCGCACGGTCTCCGAAGTCGTCGCCGCCGTAGGGTCGACCCAGCCCAACGTGTCGAAACACCTGAGGATCCTTCAGGAAGCGGGATTCGTCGGACGCCGCCAGACCGGGAACAACGTCATCTGCTTCATCGCCGATCCGACCGTGCTCGACCTCTGCGACACCGTCTGCAGCAGCATCAGCGACCAGCTGACCGACCACGCAAGACTCGCGGCCGAGCTGCAGCATGGAGTGAGAAGGAAGTAAGAAGTGTGAAGTGTGAAGTGTGAAAGAGAAGC
>JBAQWH010000076.1:0-28010 GCA_049298815.1 Thermoanaerobaculia bacterium
GCACACCAGAGCACCCTCCCCTCGCGCACCGGGTCCCCGGTCGACGTCGGCATCGACGTCGCCGGAGCCACGCTCGCCGTCGGCTTTGTGGGAAGGCGGCCGCGGCCGCGGTGACCGAGGACGGTGAGGAACCCCTCATCCAGCACACCGGAATTGATGAGAAAATCCGCCAGCCTCAACGGTCGCAGGAAAAAGGAGCCACATGCACAGGAGACATCGCACGGCGGCGCTGCTCGTCGCCGCACTCGCAATCGCCACGGCCGCGTTCGCAGCGGAGAAGCAGCCGCTCACGCACGAGACCATGTTCCTGATGAAGCGCGTCGGCACGCCGGCGCTCAGCCCGGACGGAAAGCTGGTCGTGTTCTCCGTGACCGAGCCGTCGTACGACGAAAAGAACCAGGTCACCGACCTCTGGCTCGTCCCGGCCGACGGCTCTGCGAAGCCGCGGAAGATCACGTCGACCAAGGCGGGTGAAGGCGGCATCGAGTGGTCTCCCGACAGCCGGCGGATCGCGTTCACCGCGAAGCGCGATGCCGACGAGGCAAACCAGGTCTACATCCTCGACCTCGCCGGGGGTGGTGAAGCACAGCGCGTCACGAGCCTCTCGACCGGCGCCTCCTCGCCGAAGTTCCGCCCCGACGGCAAGGCGATCTCGTTCGTGAGCCACGTCTATCCAGGCGCGGCTGACGACGAGGCGAACAAGAAGGCCGCGAAGGAAGAGAAGGATCGGAAGGAGAAGGTCCGCATCTACGACTCGTTCCCGATCCGCAGCTGGGACCGCTGGCTCGACGAGAAGCAGGCGCACCTCTTCGTGCAGACCCTCGAGCCGGCCGGAGCCGCGAAGGACCTCCTCGCCGGGACGAAGCTCGTCGCGCTCCCCGGATTCGGCGGCAGCGGCGGAGGCAGCGGCCGCGACTCGATCAACGCGCAGTGGACGCCCGACGGGCAGGCCCTCGTCTTCAGTGCGACGACCGGCCGCAACGCGGGCGCCTACGCGGAGACTGCGTTCGACCTCTACCGCATCCCGGCAGGCGGCGGCGAGCCCGAGAAGCTGACGGGCGGCGCCGGGTCGTACGGAAACGTAGAGTTCGGCAGGGACGGCAAGACGCTCTACGCGACGTTCAACCCGAACAACCTCAAGGTCTACAACCTCGACCGCCTCGTCGCGTTCGACTGGCCGTCGATGAAGAACGAGCGGCTCATCGCGAAGACCGACCGGAATCCCGACGACTATCAGTTCTCGCCCGACGGGAAGACGATCTACTTCACGGCCGAGGATTCAGGTCTCGTGAAGATCTACTCGGTGCCGGCCGCTGGTGGTGAGGCGAAGCTCGCGCTCGACCCGGGTCGTGGCGTCTACGCCGGCCTCCAGTTCGCGGAGAGCGCACCGGTCGCGGTCGCGCAGTGGTCCTCATCCATCGACCCGGCAGAGATCGTCCGCATCGACCTCGCGGCGAAGAAGCACACCAACCTCACCGATTTCACGGTCGAGGACGCAAAGAAGATCGACTGGCAGCCGCCGCAACACTTCTGGTTCACCAACAAGGCGGGCCGGAAGATCCACAACATGATCGTCCTGCCGCCGGCGTTCGATCCCGCGAAGAAGTATCCGCTCTTCGTCCTGATCCACGGCGGCGCGGCCAACATGTGGCGCGACCAGATCTCCCTCCGCTGGAACTACCACCTCCTCGGCAAGCCGGGGTACGTCATGCTCATGACGAACTACACCGGCTCGACCGGCTTCGGCGAAGAGCTGGCGCAGGCGATCCAGGGCGACCCGCTCAAGGGCCCTGCCGACGACGTGAACCAGGGAGCCGACGAGGCGATCAAGCGCTATCCGTTCATCGACGGCACGCGCCAGCTCGCAGGCGGCGCGAGCTACGGCGGCCACCTCGCGAACTGGCTCGAGGCGACCACGACCCGCTACAAGGTCCTCATCAGCCACGCCGGAATGGCGAACCCCGCGACCCAGTGGTCGACGAGCGACGTCGCTTACGGCCGCGAGCTGATGATGGGCGGCCCGGTGTGGGACGGCGGCGCCGTCTGGAACGACCAGAGCGCCATCCGCTACGCAAAGGACTTCAAGACCCCGATCCTCATGTCGATCGGCGAGAAGGACTACCGCGTCCCGCTCAACAACACCCTCGAGATGTGGGTGACCCTGCAGCGGATGAAAGTCCCCAGCCGCCTCCTCGTCTGGCCCGAAGAGAATCACTGGATCCTGAACGGCGAGAACTCGAAGGTCTTCTACCGTGAGGTCCACGACTGGATCGCGAAGTGGGTTAGATAGAAGAGTGAAGGGTGAAGAGTGAAAGGGGTGACACCCGACACTGCTTCACCCTTCACTCTCTTTCACCCTTCACTCTTCACTCTTCACTCTTCGTACAATCAAAGGCCATGAAGAAACTCCTCTTCACACTCGCTCTCCTGATCCTCACATCGGCCGCGTCCGCCAACTCGCTCCCGTTCATCGAGGACGACTACGCGAAGGCGATCACCCGCGCGAAAGCGAACAACGTCCCGGTCTTCGTCGAAGCCTGGGCCCCCTGGTGACACACCTGTCGCTCGATGAGGGCTTTTGTCTACACGGACAAGTCCCTCGAGCGGTATGCCGGGCGGTTCGTCTGGCTCAGCGTGAACACCGAAGACGCGAAGAACGCGGCATTCCTCGCGAAGCACAAGATCCCCGCGCTTCCGACCCTCATGGTCATCGATCCGAAGAGCGAGTCGGTCGCGCTCCGCTACGTCGGCGGCGCGACGGTCCCGCAGCTGCGGAAGCTGCTCGAGGACGCGGAGGGGACGTATCGCGCCCGGTCGATGTCGTCGGCCGATTCCCTTCTCGCGAAGGGTGACAAGCTCGCCGGCGAAGGGAAGAACCCCGAAGCACTGAAGGCCTACGAAGAGGCGCTGCGCACGGCTCCGAAGGGGTGGCGCCGTCACGGGCGCGCCTCCGAGTCGTTCGTCCTGACGCTCGCGCTCGCCGGCGACGACGAGCGCTGCGCATCCGAGGCTCTCAAGCTCGTGCCTCGCCTCGGCAGCACCGTCTCAGGAGCGAACGTCGCGAGCACCGGGCTCGGCTGCCTCGCCTCGCTCGATCCTGCGAAGCGGACGAAGCACGCCGAGGAGATGGCGGTCCTCGAGAAGCTGACGCGTCAGGCGCTCGCCGATCCGAAGCTCCAGATCTCGGACGACGATCGATCCGGGCTCTACATGACGCTCATCGGAGCGCGCGAAGCGATGAAGGACGAAGAAGGGGCGAAGAAGCTTCGTCTCGACTGGATTGCGTTCCTCGAAGCCGCGGCTGGAGCTGCGAAGACAGCCGATCAGCGCGCCGTCTACGACTCTCACCGGCTCACAGCGTATCTCGAGCTCGGAACGCCGGAGAAGGCGGTCGCGATGCTCGAGCAGAGCGAGCGCGACCTGCCGGACGACTACAACGCCCCCGCGCGGCTCGCGATCGCGTTCCGCGAGCTGAAGAAATACGACGAGTCGCTCGCGGCCTACGAGCGCGCACTCGCCAGGGTCAGCGGCCCGAGGACGCTGACGATCCTCACCGGCCGCGCCGACACCTTCGCGGCGAAGGGCGACAAGGAGATGGCGAAGAAGGCGATCGCGGAGGCCGTCGCATTTGCGAAGGCGTTGCCGGAAGGGCAGCGGAGCGAGCGCCGGATCGCGGCGCTCGAGAAGCGGCTCGCAGGCATGGAGTAACCCTGGAGGGCGGGCGTCTCGCCCGCTCTCCATCGCTTCGGCGGAGGATGCCTTTTGCAGGTGTCATCCTGAGAGGCTGTGCACAAAACGCGCGGTAGATCACCACAGAGGCACAGAGAGCACAGAGGCACACAGAGGGGGTGGCGTTCGGGTTTTCACTCTGTGAACCTCTGTGCTCTCTGTGTCTCTGTGGTAGCAGTCGCAGTTTCTGCGCCCAGGGCAGGCTCCAGAGCGCAGCGCGCCGAAGGATCCCGTGGGGCTCTACGCCTGCCGCCGCGTGATCTTCTTGAGGAAGAACCCTGCGCCGATCACGCCGACGACCGCCGCGACGATCGTCAGCGCGCGCGTCGTTCCGTTGTACATCTGCGGGAACCGCACGAGGTTCCAGATCAGGACACCGGTCATGATCAGGAACAGCAGCATGCGGACCGAGTAGAGGATCGGGTGCGGCTTCTTTGACCGCAGGGTGTCGCTCCAGAGGATCCAGAGCATCACGACCATCGCGGTCATCGCCATGCCGGCGGGCGTCATCATCGAAGGGTCTCGTACTCCTCGGGCTTGAACCCGAACACCGCCTTCCGTCCCGCGAGGACGAGAGGGCGTTTGATCAGGTTCGGCTCTTCGAGCATCAGTTCGATCGCCTGCGCCTTCGTCATCTTCGAGACGTCGAGGCCGCGCTCCTTGTAGGCGGGACTGCGGGTGTTGACGAAGTCCGCGAGGTGCGCTTCGTCGATGAGTTTCTCGAGGAGCTCCCGCGAGGGGCGCTCCTTGGCCAGATCATGTTTCACGAGCTCGAATCCGCGACCTTCCAGGTCTTCTACGGCCTTGCGGCAGCTCGTTCAACTCGGTTTGAGGTAAACGTCGATCTTCCGGCTCATTTTCGTCTCCACCATTCGTCTGCACCTGCAGCTGCCGCCGCCGGGGCCGCCTTCGGCACCTTCGCATATTTCGGCGCCAGCTCGTCGAGCATCTTCTGGACGTCGGGGGTGCAGCTTCCGCCGCACTGCCCCATCGTCGCGGTCGTCCGCGCGGCGATCTGGGTCATCGTGTGTGCCCCCTCGCGGATCGCGCGCTCGATCGTCTTGTACTTGACGTTGTTGCACCGGCAGACGGTCTTCAGACCGCGGATCGCCGGGTGCACGGACTCGTTCTCATCCATCCCGGGCGAGGCTAACACAGCGAATCCGCGCGACGTTCCCGCCAGGCCCCTCTTCCGCGAGGCGCCCCTCGTGCGGGCGCACGAACGTCGCCGGCAACCACACTTTCGGCCACACCCTCGCACCGCGCGGCCTGCGCACCGATCCCCGAGGGACCGAGGAACCAAGGGACCGAGGGACCCCACTTCCGGCCCGTTGCTCCCCGCAACTCCTTCCCTTACAATGCGCGGGCTCAACGGGATCGGGCGCGGAATTTTGCCGACCGGATCGCGTTGATGATGCTGCTCAACGTGGGGCTGTAGCTCAATTGGGAGAGCGCCTGAATGGCATTCACCTCTGAGCGATTCTGAAGCTCGACACGATCATCAACACCGACATGAACTTACGAGCCGCCGAAAGGCGGCTCGCTGCGTTCCAGCCACACGTTCAACCACATTCGGTGAGTACGTGTACCGTACCGGAGCGATGAACGACGAAGAACTGCTCGAACAGTGGCGACAGGCGTTGCTCGAACCTTACTCCGCGACAGTCTTGCTCAGGACGGAGTTCATAGGCGCATTGGCCAAGCCGGACTTCGAGTATTGGTGGGTGATCCACCCGTACGGCGAACTCGCCGTCAACGGTGCCAAGCTCACGGTTGACTCCACCGCCGAGGGCTACGTAGCCCGTCTCGACGGGATCATGGCCGTGAGCTGCTACGAGGCGCTCGATGCCGCCGAGGGGGTTTTCACGCTCGCGGTCGCTGCGCTGAGCCTAAAGGTGCAGCTTGAATACGCCGATCAGGAGCACGGCCATGCTCGGCTGTCCTTCCGTCGTGATCACATCCAGATTGACCCGTGGAAGTCGCTGATGCCGGGCAAAGGCGGGGTCGGTTCCTCACACCCCGTCGCCCTCGATGAAGTTGGCATGTTCACCACCGGCGATGCTGACCTGAGGTCGCTGCTCATTTCTTACTACAACGCACTCGCACCGACTGCGCCGGATGTGAAGTTCTACTCTGCGTTTGCGACGATCGAATACATCGAGCGCCGATTCGGCGAGTCGATTGTCACAACGCCGGTCTTCACGAGGAGCGCCATCGACGCAGCTGGCGATGCTGTCGAGAAGTGTCTGGCCAGCTCCGTCGCCGCGCCGGTTGCGAAGCAGGCGAGGGACGCATTCACGGAGACCGCCGCATCGAAGACGTTGGAATCACGCGCAGAGAAGCTGACTACGATCTTGCGCGACCAGCTTGGGATTGTCTCGTTCGCGTACCGCAAGGACGCGGTGGGAGTAGACGCCGAGTTCTGCCAGCGATTGATCAGAGTCAGGCACTCCTTGTTTCATGCGAAGAAGGATTCTGCCGAACTCCGTGCCGACCGCAGGCAGATGAAGTCCGTGTCTGATCAGTTGATGATCCTGACGGGTCAAATCCTAGAAGCCTTGTTCAAGATGCAATCGAAATGACGCCCGAATGATCAACCATTTCGAGCGGTGTGAGTGCCGGGCGAGCTATCAGGTCAAGAGGGTAGACGGCCCGTCTGGACAGGCGTCGAACGCTGACCATTCCCTCGGCAGTGGCATCGTCCGGCGACACCCACAAGTGCCTAGTCGGGATAGCTAGGCTCATCGACGGCGTCCCACATCGAATCAAGACAGGACAACGCGGCGTCGAGCATCTCGATGAGGTGGTCCAGAACATCGACACAGGCTCGGAGATCGAACTCGAACGCGTGAGGGAGTGCGCCGTCTCCTCGTTTGGTCACTGGATACCTGAAGGCGAACGAGTCGGCGTCGACCTCCTCGATCTCACGCAGGACTTTCGACAGGTCTTCCATCGACCTCAGTTCCTTGGGCTCGTCAACGAACCACTCCATTCCTGCGGCGTCGAGGATCGTCCTCAAGTGCGGGAGGAAAGGCGTGAGTCGGTGCGAATTCAACACTCGCTGCAAGTCCTTTTCGGTGATGTCATCGCCGTTGACAGCAAGCAACTGATTGCCGATGACGAGGATTGCCTTGAGGTACAGCTCCAGCGCGTGGCGGTAGAGGTAGACAACCGGAAGAGCTTCGAGGTCGCTGTAACCGGGACGCGAGAGCATCTCCCTTACCAGCGCCTGTGCCGCTTCGTGAAATGCGTAGCCATAGAAACCGAACTCAGAGTCGGGAGAGTTCCGAAAGTTCAGCACCACGTTGCGGTGTCCGGCACGGAACACCCTACGATCGTCGTCCTTTTTGCTCATGACAGCCGTTCCTTGCTGGCGAGGACATCGTAGCCAAGCCGACGAAGGCTGCAC
This sequence comes from Thermoanaerobaculia bacterium, assembly GCA_049298815.1. Classification (GTDB taxonomy): domain Bacteria; phylum Acidobacteriota; class Thermoanaerobaculia; order Gp7-AA8; family Gp7-AA8; genus JBAQWH01. Next base: position 7,139 of record JBAQWH010000076.1, read on the forward strand.
CTTGAACGCAGTACCGCCCTAGCGCAGTCCGGCGTCAGCTACTGCATCATGAAAGTCGTTCTCATGCACGAGTAGCAGTGGGAACCCTCGCTTGCGTAGCGCAATAGCTTCCTCAACCTTGCGTCCGTAGCAGGCGTAGGCCCAGCACGGGTTTCCATCTGCGCCGATCACGAGGTAGTTCACATCCTGACGCAGGCGAGCGGTGAAGGCGCCACCGTGAGCCGTCACCACGCGCACCAGCTCCTGACGCGTGTACCGGGACGACGCACCGGTGAAGCAGAAGACGGAGTTCGTGAACGTGATGGTTGGACATGCGGCGCATACCCCACGAATCACGGCACCGTCCGCCATGAGAGGGCGCTCAACGGTCCGGTGTCCCGCGAAATCGACAAACTCGGAAAAGAAGTGCAGGAGCAGGTCGTGCTCGCGACGGTCGATCTTCCCATCCGCGAGAGTGGCCGTGACGAGGGTGTCCACCTCGTCGTACGGGTAACAGGTCCGCAGCGCCTCGTGGTCTTCGATCCAGCTCTGGAGCGAGCGCAGCTCATCGGTGGTGATCACTCCGTCAGCAGCGATACCGGCAACGACGGCGTGCAGTCGCTGTACATCGGCAGTGATCCGGTCGTGGTAGTCGGTGGACCTGAGTCGTTCGCACAGCCAGACGATGTCGTCCCGCTCATCCTCAGCGAGCACACCATCCGCCAGAGCATTCTTCATCACGGGCAGCAGTTCGTCGAACGGGTGCCGACCTTGGTAGGGCTCATGGTCGAGCAGCCAGTCGGAGAGCACCGTAAGCTCGGCGTCGTTGATCACCGAGTCGGCTGTGATCCCCTCGACGATTCCGAGAAGTGAGTTGATCGCTTTATCGACTCGGGCTGGCCCGGTGAAGCGGATGTACGACTCATGGTCAGGATGAATGATGGACATCGCGCCTCCCCGCTTGGTCGTGTGTCCCGTAGTTTCAGGCAAGCCCTACCGTTCTGCAATCCGTGGCATCACCCGGTGGGGTGTGACCGCTGGAACCGATAGATGCAACGCCGGAGCTTCACGACCTCGACCTGCACCTCCCGTAGAGTCTCTTCGCCAGAGACGAGACTCCGAAAAATCGACATCTCACGCGAAGAGCTGACCGCCATCGGCATGGTTCCCAACAGGGGCGCAGGGTGTGGTCTCAACCCGCTGGAGAGGCACTTTCTGGCTGTCTTGCGTGGTCGAATGTGTGGTTGGCGGCCACGACTCGGGGATCAGGGTTGCTACATGACCAGAGCGCTCAGAGAGTTGCAGGCACACATGGTTAGCCCGACGTCTTGACTACCTGTCAGGAGGTCGGCTGGTGCTAGTGGATTACGTCACACTTCTCAGGTCTCGATGAGGTCCGCTGGCTGAAGCGACGGCTACGTTGGGTAGAGCACGCGATCGGACCCCTCGTTGAGGCGATCACCAGCCGGTAGTTCTAGGCACCGCGACGATCGAGACCCACCCGCCCGAGCATCCGTTGGTAGCGGCGCGAGCCGCTGCCGATCAAGAGTCCACCGCATTTCCGCCAAAGTCACGCCGATGTAGCTTCGCTTTGCCTTTATCTGGATTACGGGGTCGCTCCCCCCAGCAGTCTTCGATCAACGAAGGCAGCGGAAGGTCCAGATGAAGACGAAGCTGATGCAGCATTTCAAAGGCAACGGTGGTCGGTCGCTCTGCCAGATCGAGAAGACCACCAGCAAGGAGATACCGTTGGTGACAACCGCGCGTTCGGTCACCTGCTTCAACTGCGGGAACTTGCTTGCAGTCGCGCCGCAGCCAGTTCCGAGGCGCACTCGCCCGAACACCCTCGTTCACCTCAACAACGACGGTGGCGCATGGTGCGAGACCGACCAAGGAGGGGAAGAAGTGACCCCTGCAATCGCTCGTGTCGACTGCGATGACTGCCTCGTGATGTTCCGGCGGCGTCTTGACCGCCCGCACGGCGCACGTCCCGGACGACGGACCTCCGGGTGACCGCACCGACTCGACTGCTCCACACGCCGAAGGAGCTTGCCATCTCACAATGCAACTAACTAATAGGGTGCGCAGGTGCCATCGAAGAAGTCGGTCTCACGACTGACCGGGAGACGGATCGCCAACGTATTGCTCAGCGCCGAAAAGTTGCCGACGAGTTCTTTGGACGAGCCACGGATCTGATACTGATCCCCGACACTTGTGACGTCTCCGAAATACCCGACGTAGGTGTTCGGTATTTCGATGTGGATCGCGCCATCCGAATCACCCCAGAGCCCTACCCACCACCGGTATTCCTCCAGTCTCATGTACACGAACACTGGGGTAGCCCCGTCAGTTGAAGTGAGTTGACCTTCACACTTGAAGCGGGATTCCACGGTGGAATACTTCACGAGGATGATGTAGACGACGATCAGCACGACGCCGATACCACCGAGAGTCTTGATCACTTTCATCAACACCGGTTCAACCTCCACCGTACGTGACTACCCGCTGCGCGGGCCGCGGGCTGCGCTGCGGGAGATCGTGAAAAACGTGCGCCGTACCTCTTGACATATTCTAAGCCGGATGGGGCGCGCGGACCTCTTTCCAGAAACGGCCCAGCTCTCCATACATGCCATCGACGGCGAGACCGCAGTCCTCGATCAGATCGTCGTCACACCCGGTCGTCGGGTAGTCCTCGCTCGGACCGATGGATGGGTTCGACGAGACGAACAGCAGTGGCGCGAAGCGGAGATCGCCATTCCACGGTTCGGGCAGGTGGAAGGCTTCGGGACCAACCGGCTGCGTGTTCACGACTACATGGCAGGCGTGACCAACCGTCGCACGCGCGTCCGCAACCACGGGACAGCGAGCAATGCGGAGGAGGAGGTCGTCCACGTTGGCAAGCGCGTCGGCGATCATCTGCTCTCGCGCGGGGGACGTGGCGGCGTCGCTTGTGTCAGTTGTTCAGCGAGAGGGCGCAGGTGATACACGGCCTGAAGCAGGTTCTCGGCAATGTCGATAACCGCAGTCAGGTGTCCGGCGTCAGGCTTGAACCCCCTGTGTGCCGCAGCACTCCCCGCGTCTAGCGCCGCACGCAGAATTGCACCCTGCCGAGTCGAAATGATGCCCTTGGCTGCCATCGCGTCGAGCTTCTTCTCAAACGAGCCTTGATCGCCGACCTGTTCAAGCATCAGAGTGTCGAGCACCGTACGAAGACCCATCATCGCGAGCATACGGCTGTCGTGGTGGAGCGCCGCGTAGACTTCCTCCAGCAGGTCGCCCATTTCTGCCGGGAGTCGAGATCGCCACACGGGAAACCTTCTCGACGCCGGGGCCGGATACAAATGCACTTCGTCCTCTCCGCCGCTGGGGTCGATGATGGCGTGCCGGAAGCCTACGTTGTCACACCCGCGACAGGCGAGCATCTGGTAGATATTCGTCCAGAAAAGGGGTGATCCGTCCGATGCGTGCTCGGTCGTCGTCTCCTTGCGATCATGAAGAACGTCGTGGTTGGTTTCTTGTCCACACCGGTTGCATTGGCAGCGGATGGCCTCACCCATGATTTCGCAGTCTACTCTCCAGCGCTCTGACGGCGCCCACGTACCGATTGCGGTATTCTTCCGGCCAGTCTGCTTGCCCTAGCATCTTCGCAGGGCAGCGCGGCTTTGAGGAGGTCGAATGGCTCGCCCGAAGATCACCGTTCCCTGTGTGCTGTTCGTGTTCGCCACTGCCGCTTGTACTCAGACCAGCGGCGTCGTGACCGGGACCAGTCGTCCGGCAGTCTCCCCGTCGAGCGTAATCGTCTATCTTGAGCCGCCTGCTGAGTACGAGGTGATCGGGCTGGTCACGGGCCACTCAGTCACCGGTTGGACTCAGCAACAGGATCTGAATAAGGCTTTTGCGAAGCTGAAACAACAGGCGGCGAAAATGGGGGCCAACGGCGTTTTGGTTGAGGGTGTCGCTGGCCCTGCGCAGTCGAATGCTGCGATCGTAGTTGGCGCGCAGGGAACGGCGAGCGTCATACCGACGAGCCCTTCGTCAGAAGCGCGCGTGACTGGGAAAGCTATCTGGGTGAAACGCGACCGATAGGCACGTGAAGCGACGCTCCTCTCCGTGATCATGCCCTTGCACTCAATCCGAATGAACGACAACTAGTCACGCCGCTCGCCCGTGCCCCGTTGGCGCGGCAGGCGTCGCCTCTCGCGATCCAGCCTTCTACTTCAGCTTCCGAACGCGGACCGTCAACCCGCTGACACGGTCCGGCACAGGAAGGCACATCAAGAGCTACCCGGTCTCACCCGAGACGGGGATGCTGGCACCCTTCTCAACACCGGCGGCACCACTCTTCACCTTGAACCCGCAGGTGTCGGTGCTACGGTCGATTTCCCACTCTGGGAAAGGAGACATCAGCATGACCGACCTCGACACGCAGACTCTCGTGAGCGTTTACCGCAAGCTCCTCGACGCTCGTAACACGATGCTCGCCGGTATCGACCAGCAGGAACAGTCAGCCTCGCGACGAGCTGTCATGGTCGATTCGCTCATCCTCGGGCTTCTCCACCACCTCCACGCCGTTGCCAACGATCCCGACATCCACGCACCGCGCATGATCGAGTTCGGTGGCCCGTTCATGATCTACGCGGAGCTGGCCGCTGATCAGTTGATCACGGTGATCTCCCAGTCGGACGGATTTCAGAGTCCTCCCGTTGATCCGGGAAGCAGCGCAGACGCAACGCGTCGGAGACCGTCGCGCAGCTAACGGAGAACAGCCTTCGGCACCCACACGCACGTAGGACCGCCCAGACGCATCACGCGGTCGAGGGCGACGGGCAAGGCCGACCTCGACATCGTTCGGGCTCTGACAGCGGTGGAAACGCTTCCTGACGCGCGTGAGCACCCGGTGTGATTCAAGAACCGCCGGTGACACGCTCGAAGCTCGACAACCGTACCGCCGATCTCGTGAGCACGACCCGCACCTGAGCACGGAGCCAGCGAACTGACGAACATCGTGCCGGCTCAGAAGACCGCGTTCAACGCCACCGCCAGCTCGACGACCGGTAGCGCCCGCGTGGGGTCTCTCTCCTTGTCAGCCTTTCCGATCACCGAGACGTAGCTCACTCTGGGCTGGTCGACCGTGACAGTCTGGAGGCCGGTGACCTGCACCACCGAGTTCGCCGGGATCGTGACGGTTCGCTCATCGGCCAACGAATCGTCACACGTACGGGCAGGTCGTGATCGAATCCGATGTCCATCATCCCGATGACCGCAGAGGGAGAAGACGCGAGTGATCCCGCAGACGTTCAAGAATACGGACCCGCAAGCGATCTTCGTCTTGAGGTACGTGGACGGGTCAGAGGATTGGGTCGGCGGCGTGAAGGTTGAGGATGACGTGATTGTGGTGGCGTATCCCTCCGGTCACGGCTCCGGGCTGCACGGGGCACACATCGAAAGCGAGACTGAGGACGAGATCAGGTTCATGGTGGCCAAGCCGCAGCTCTGGTTGCTCGACGGAGTCGTCACGTTGAAGCGGACCGGCGAGCGCTGGACCTGAGCGAACTCGCAGCCCATCGCGCCCCCGTCAGCTCGTCACGCAGAGCCGTCGTCAGCAACGCCCACAGCGAGCCGCTCAGCGCATCGTGACGTTGAGTCTGACGCGGAGGTCGACCTCGATCCCGTTCACGTCCTGACGCGTCTCAGCGCGCTCGTGGGCGCGTCCAGCATCCATAGGACTCGAAGTCGTCGAGAGGACGACTAGCCGTTCGATCGGAGCACCCGACCTGCTGGCAGTCGTCGAGGATGGCGTTCCCGGCCTTGGTGGAGACTTACTTCTGACTCCCCGGACCTGAAGGGTGAGTCCATCCCCGCGTCAGTTCCGGCGGATCACGGGCCGGACGGCCCGCCCCTACCAGAAAATCGGCGCCTTCATGCGGTGGAACAAGTGCGTGGTGATTCCTCGGGCTTCCGGTGGGCGATATCGCTGTCCGAGCAACTGAGCAAACAACTTCACTCCCGTTTTGCCATGAGTATCGGGAGAAGCCACAGCCATCAGACCCGACGACCCGGAACAGATCGGCCAGTTCTGATGCCTTCGGTCACACGGTCCCCCCTCAAATGACTGATGACGGTTTCTCAACAACACACCGAGGGTTCTTTTTCTTGAGATCGGTGTCCCTGAGTAGGGGAAGTGTCGTGTTTCTACTTAAACGTAACTCTTAGTTTCATAGGCTCATCCAAGCCCAACCTCTACGGAAGACGGGCTACGGACGACGATTCTTACGAATATGAGCCGGTGATCACTAGTTCCAAGAAGACGGGCTGGTGATCACTCTTCTACCAAACTGATGCACTTCTTCTCCCATGACAACCCGGTGATCCCTGAATCAACAGGTGATCAGTTTCTACTCGGGGTCTAAGGGGTCTCGTGACTCCCGGATGAGGAACTTTCTGTAGCTCACTTGCTCTCGGTGACACCCTCTCAGTTCGGAGGTTTCTACTTCTTCTTCGGGAGTGTCTTCTTCGGAGGTTTCTACTTCATCTTCGGAGGGGGTACTTCATCTTCGGAGGGGCCTTGTTCCTCGGAAAGGGTCTCCTTCGGAGGGGGTACCTGTTCCTCGGAAAGGGTCTCCTTCGGGGGGACTCTCGTCAACGGCAGGCGTTTCCCTCGGCCACGGCATGCTTGCTCTGTCTCGTACGGGGGGTCGCCACTCAACCTGTGTCGGCTGAGTGGGTTACTTCTCGCTTGAGCGGAGGACTCCTCGGCAGTTCGTCCGAGCTGGGGGGCACTTCCTTCGGGGCCAGAGGGTATTTCTCGGATGCCCTCCTACGATTCACGCTGGAAATTCACATCGCACCGGTAAATGTGACTTCGTTTGGCTACTTACCTGTGTGTGATGAAACCACCCGCTTCGGTCTCCGAACTGCCCTCGTCTAATCTCCAGACCACAGACGATCACCACGCCGTCGATCGTGTACCGCAACCACACGAGGAGCCCACCTCTCTTGCCATCTCTTCCGAAGGCAAGATCGACGGGGTGCCCAGCTCGTTCCGAGAGGCGCCCGACCGTGACGGACTCGACTACAACCGGGCGGTTGAGTGGGCTCTTTTTGGCCATCTGGCGCGTCGAAGCCGGAGTGACTTCTCTCGCGTGGACGAGCGATGGCACAGTCGATGTAACAGGCTCTTCCTCGCTCTCACAACGACCTACGGCGAGCAAGCAGTCGATGTTCAACACGACCTCGGGGTAGACCTGTATCTGGCAGATCGGCGCATCAACCTCGGCGCGACGCTCTTCACCCGCTACGTTTTGCGGATCATCTACAGCCACTTGCAGGACAGGCGTCGTACCTTGCGCCGCAAGAAACGCATCCCCTATTCGGAATGCGAAGTAATCGACACACCGGTTGTAGAGGAAGCTCTCAAGCCCGCCGTCAAGCGAGCCTTACTCGGTCCCCATGTCGAGGAGGAGTACGTAGCCAGAATGATGGCGTGGAAGCTGCTCGATGCCCTCGATAGTCGCCCGCACGCGGTATGCCGAGACCTGCTCTGGCACTATGGCCTCATCGACGTCACGCCGTCTCCGCGATTCGCTCAGGCGATGGCCATCGGTGTGCCGGAGATTTCTGTTCGATTCCTCGCGCGCGATATCCACCACATGTCCGCTGCCGAGGAGAAACGGTTCCGCAGGACAACTTGCCGCCTGCTGGAGACGTGGGGGTGGACACCGCAGCCCGCTAAACGGAAACGACCGAAGAGTAGAGCTTAATCGGAGCGATTCCAGCGGGAGTGGGAAGAAGATGTCAGAGTCTTGATACCCACCCCGTAGAAATCCCATGCGACTGTCGGACAAAGTGCCAACGAGCTGGTTCGAGTCCAGCACAGCCACCACTACCATCTCCCTCATCTCCGGCGGTCCCGACGATCGTCTCGTTCGCGTTCATCGCGCACGCCGCGAACGACCCGTTCTAAGCCTCACTGAGAGACTCGGCCCGCTTCACGACCAACGGGTCACCCTTCCGACGAACGCGTCGTGGCGGTACACCTCCCTGCTCGTCTCAGAGCGGCTCGTAAAGCCGGTCGTGGATGTCGAGGGCGATGTTGATCAACCCCTTCGGCATCCACTCGACCAGCAGGTGGACCTCCACACGCTGGGCGAGGAAGACTGCTTCTGACTCCGTGAGACGCCCGAACTGCAACGAGACCAACAGGTCTGGGAAGGCCGGGTGAGACACAAGCAACCGCTCCCCATCGGTCATGCTTTTGTGCTCTTCCTAAGACCACCGAAGAAATAGATCAGAACCAGCGACGGGATCATGTACATCGGCTGGGTGACCAGCCCGATGATGATCATCGCGACAACGATCGGTACCCACAAAACCAGCATGAGGCTGAAGATCCCGCCGAGCATGACCGACGTCCCGGCCTCGACCATCTCAGCCCGGTGAAGGGCAACGGCCTTCTTCGACACCTCGGGCTCGGGCTTCGGTTTCATCTTCTGGGTCTCAGCCGGGTAACCCCTCTGCACGAACTCCTCGGTCACCCACCGGTCGACTAATGCGCTGAGCGCCTCCGCTGCTGGACGCGGAGCTGTAGGACTCCCCTTCCCGATGCCCACCGGTCGCGCCGCCGTGTCGTCGCTGTGGTCATTCACACTCCGGTCGCCGTACTCCTCGGCCAGCCAGCGTTCAATCACCCCTCCCACGTCGTCTGAGCCTGTACTCGGTTGCGTTTGAACCGGACTGGTTGCTGGACTGCACCTGCTGGTCCTACCGACGATCGCTTTGCCGTCAGGCTCGTTGCTGAGGATGCGCTCCAACTCCTCGTCGGAGAAGAGCTTCACACCGGCTCGCTGCTGGTAGAGAGCCGCGTCCCGCTCCGTTTTGAATTTCAGCGTCAATGGTCCCGCTTTCTCGTTCGGCACCTTCGCCGTTCACTCGTCGTCGTTATCGAAGTCCTTCTGCAACTCCTTGAATCGGAGTTCCATCAGGTGCGGGCCGAGCAGGTGTCGTGGCGGTCTGCAGAGGAAACATGAACAGGTCGCGAGATGGTCGGCTCTCCTTTTGGCGATCGAACGCAGCCTGTCCGTGTCGATGCGTTCTCCCAGTCCGAGCCCTTTCAGAACGCGGTAGGCGTGTGCGATCGCTCGCTGCTTCGCGGCTCTACGATCGGCCCTTCGCTTTCTCGGTATGGCTGTCAGGTCTTCGCTGTCTCGGTGCCCGTTCAATTCATTGATCTCCTCATTACAGGCCCGCTGAGCGCCGCGTGTGCTCGGTCGACGTCAGCTACCTCCGCGCGTGCGATCGTGTCGTCACAATGCCTGTCTGTGCTTCTATGAGTCCATCAGGAAGATGGTCTTCGGGAGCGGACGTGCGTTAGAACTGCTCCGTACCGGTTCTGAACTTCAGCGTCATCCATCCTCCTCTTCGTCGATGTACTCAGCGGGGACTTTCGGGTCGATCACGTGTAGCACGCGGCGACGGAGGTCGATTGACACGTCACCGAAGCCCATGCCGTCGAAGTACCGGTCTGTGGCGCCGTCGAGGGCATCGGAGAAACGTTCTTGCAGGGAACGAATCCGGCCCAATTCCCGCTGATGGTCGTTTGACGCCTTGAGCCCGAGCCGAACCTGTCGCAGCGACTCCTTACGCCAGCTCTCCACGTCGTCGGCGGTCACGCGTTCAGCGCGCGGCTGAAAGCAGCGGCTCCAGTCCTCGCGGAGTTGGTCGAGTCCCCGCTCTGTGAGGTGTCGACCGAGAAGGAACAAAAATCCGAGCATTTCTGCGGCGCGCACGTCGCCACGCTCGTCGTCGAACGTCATGTACTGGCTGGCGAAGATCGGGATGGTGGCGACGCCGTAGAGCTTCGTGTCTGGACGCTGCCACTCCGCGCCCACCGGCCCGACGAGCGTCACCTTCATGTCGAAGGAGTCACGTTCACACTCGCCGAAGACACGGACACCATCGACCTCGATTTCAAGGGGGATCGCCATTCGTTTCGAGTCTCCTGTTGCACTCGCGCATCCCCGCGTTATTGCGAGAACCAACGGGGCTCGAACCTTTGGTCCGGGCTCGTCTGGTGGGTTCGTCAGGCACGTTGCTGACGCCGCTCTGGATGCAGGCGCATTTTACCACGGTGCGCCCGGAGGTGGCCTCGCTCACCGCATGTCAATCACTTCGCTCGCTGTCTCCTCTATTGGGACTCGCCGAGCATTTGACGGCGCCCGCGCTGAGCAAGGCGGGGGTGAGGCTTCGTGGGAGAATGCGTCAAAGTAGCTGGTCGTCACGAGGAACGCCATCGTCATGCCACCAGTCCCACCAGAAGCACGAACGCACGCACGGGTCGATCTTGTCGAACGGGCTCGACAAACGTGGCTCGCGCGGCTGATCGACACCTCCCGCAGAAACAATCTTCTCTTCTTCCGCACCCTGAAGACAGGAACTCTTGATCTGTCCGAAGCTCCTGCGGAGTGTCTGGAGAGCATCGTTGCGGGTGACGAGATGCCGCTGAGGGCGCTCTGGAATGGCCCGGACGCTGACCTGACGGCGATCGCGGCGAAGGCACGGGAGATTGCTAGGCGAGCTTTCGCTAACGAAGAGGAACGTGGCATCCAGACCCTCTTCGTCGCACTGGGAATGGCGTCATGGCCGCTCCAAGACGGCGGGCGGCCCACGGAGAGCGCAGTTGTGCTCATTCCTGTCGAGATCGCCGGGCGACTCGCCGAAGGCCGCAACTTGTCGATCAAGCGGAAAGGCGAAGCGCAGCTCAACCTCGCGCTGACCCATGTCCTCGAAACGTCGCACGGGAAGCAGATTTCGGCAGAAGAGGTGTTGGCCGATGCCGATACAAGCTCGCTGGCAGGGGTGCGGGAGGTCATTCGTCGCGTTGGACGGATTGCGGCGGACATAGAAGGGTTTCAAGTGAGCGAGCGCGCCGTCATCGGGAACTTCTCTTTCCAGAAGCTCGCAATGGTTCGCGACCTCCGGGCCGACGTTGAGCAGTTATCGACGCACGACTTGATCGCAGCGCTGGCAGGCGACCTCCCATCTCGGGAGAGTGTGGGGAATGCGTCAAGCCAGAACAACGTGGCGATAGAAGATGTGGATCGCATTCCTGCGGACGAGGAGTTCCTCGTACTCGACGCGGATTCAAGCCAGCAGAGAGTCGTCGCATCGGTGCTGCGTGGCCAGAGCGGCATCATTCAGGGGCCGCCCGGAACCGGAAAGAGCCAGACGATCAGCAATTTGATCGCGTCGCTTGCAGCTCGCGGCAAACGAGTTCTATTTGTCGCCGAGAAGCGAGCTGCGCTCGAAGTTGTCATGGAGCGACTCAGCAGTGCGGGTCTCAATCACCTGTACCTCGATCTACACGGAGCAGAACTCAGCCAGCGCAACGTCATGCAGAAGGTCCGTGCGGCTCTCGAAGTGGTCGGCTCGGTTCCTCCAGTGAGCACCGGAGAGGCGCATGCCAGATTTGAGAATCGAAGAGCCAAGCTGAACGAACATGTAGAGCGTCTACATACCCGGAGAGCGCCGTCGAACATGTCGGTCTTCGAGATGCAGGCCGCATTGCTCAGGAACGGTCACCGGCCCCTTACGCGGTGGCGCGGTGAGGCTCTGGCTTCGCTGGACCCCTCCGTGAGCCGCCGTGTTCATGACGTACTCACGGAGGCGGCGACGCAACACGACCTTGTGCTCGCGACGAATTCGTCACCTTGGACGCTCGCGAGGATCGAGAACGGGCAGGCAGCTCAGGAGCTGACGTTGGTGGCTCGCGAATTCGCAGCGCTGGATCTCCCAGCGGTGAGGCGAGAGGCTGAAGAGTTGGTGCGGAAGCTCGGCGGACCCACGCTTCGTACCCTGTCGGACGTTGCCAATGCTGCTGAGTTAGTGCGGACGGCGAGCGACCTTCTTCAAAGATACTCGCAGGAGCTGTTCACTCCGACAGCGGAACGCTACGCAACGGCGTTTCTTCGCTGCCGCTCATCACGATTCGGACGAATTACCTGCTGGTTCCGGCCAGCCTTCCACACCGCACGAGGGTACTTCGCCCGGCTGTGTGAGGTACCCATTCCGGTCGGCCAGTTGGCTGCGGATCTGTCCCACGCAGCGGATCTTCGGCAAAAGTGGTCGTCGACGTTTGATAGGCCGATTCGGTCCGTTGAGACGCGGGGTTTAGTGGATGCGTTCGCATCGGCGACATCCAAGCTGTCAGTGCTGAACGCGAGCCTCCAAGCGCCGGACACCACCAGCACGATGCAGGCTGTCCAAGACTGGGCAGACGCGCTCGCTGCGGACAGCGTGACGCCGTTTCGGCTTCCGAGATGCAGGTATCTTCTCGCCGAGCTGAGTTCACTCGGCGTCGACTCGATTCTGCGTGAGCTGCGAACCGCATCGGTATCGCCAGCAGAATGGGTCAGCTTCTTCGACGCCTCGTACCTATGGTCGTGTCTGGAGGACGCTCGCGCTTCCGATCCGATGATTGCGGGGTTCAACGGACGCCATCACGCGACGATCGTCGAGGAATTCCGTCAGCTCGATGCATCGAGAATTGAACTTGCGGTCGATCGCGTACGGCGGGCGCATGCCGAGCGCGTCGTGAATGTCTTGAACAGCTACCCGGAGCAGGCGGCGCTGGTCAGGCGAGAGGCAGAGAAGAAGACCCGGCATCTTCCTCTGCGAAAGCTGGTCGCAGCAGCCCCGAACGTTCTCACCACTCTGACTCCGTGTTGGATGGCGAGTCCGCTCTCCGTCAGCCAGCTCCTCCCCAACGACCGCCAGTTCTTTGATGTCGTGCTGTTCGACGAAGGCAGTCAGGTCTTGCCTGAAGATGCGATTCCAGCGCTTCTGCGGGCCGAGAGGGTAGTGATCGCGGGTGACCAGCACCAGTTGCCGCCCACGACCTTCTTCGCCGATGGTTCGGTGGACCGGGCTCACTGATGGAGACGACGCGAACAATGTCGAGGGATTCGAGAGCGTGCTGGACATCGCCGCCACGTTCATGAGGCCGTGGTCGTTGGACTGGCACTACAGAAGCCACGACGAGAGGCTGATCGCATTCTCAAACCATCACATCTACGGCGACAGGCTGATCACATTTCCCGGTGCTCGAAATGACCAGCCACCGCTCACGCACGTTTTCGTGGAACAGGAACCGAACCGAGACGGTGACGAAGAGAGCGTTGCTGCTGAGGTCCGTGCCGTCGTCGATCTGATCCTGCGGCACGCGGCGCAGAACCCGAGCGCATCGCTGGGTGTCATCACGATGGGAATCCGCCACGCACAGCGCATTCAGGCTGCACTCGACGCGGTCCTCCGAGATCGCCGCGAGTACGATGAGTTCTTCGCACTCGATCGGCGTGAGCGGTTCTTCATAAAGAATCTTGAGCGAGTGCAGGGCGACGAGCGAGACGCGATCATTCTGTCGATCGGGTACGGCAAGGACCGTGGGGGGAATCTGCGACACCACTTCGGGCCGCTGCTGTACGGTGGTGGCGAACGCCGTCTGAACGTCGCGATCACCCGAGCGAGGACTCAGATGACTGTCGTGTCGTCGTTCAGAGCGGCGGATGTCGATCCGAGCAGAGCTAAGGGAAAGGGTGTGGAGCTGCTACGTGCCTACCTCACGTATGCAGAGTCCGGCGGCGCGGTGCTGAGCGATGGTAGCGCTACGGTGGAGCCTCTGAATCCGTTTGAGGCAGACGTGTGGGACGCACTCTCGGCGAGAGGAATACCAATGGAGGCGCAGTGGGGTGTGGCAGGTTATCGGATCGACCTCGCTGCGAAACATCCGACTCGTGGGGGGCGATTCGTCCTAGCTATCGAATGTGACGGCGCAAGCTACCATTCCGCGCCCACGGCTCGCGATCGAGATCGTCTGAGGCAGCGGCAACTCGAAGCACTTGGGTGGCGGTTTCACCGCATCTGGTCGACCGATTGGTTCCAAACGCGAGAGCAGGAGATCGAACGAGCGGTAGGCGCGTATCACGCTGCGGTCAACTACGTGGATCAACATGACGCACGAGGGCGATGGGACGAGCCGGTGCGAACGGCACCGGAATCGTCATCAGGGGAGACTTCGCGAGGACGTCGTGTTCCACGTCCGCTTTTGCCGGTTGTGGGTGACATCACCCAATACACTGACGAGCAGCTTGATCGAGTGTTGCTGCACATCCGTTCGGACGACCTGCTCAGGACTGACGATGAGCTGATGGCTATGGCAGCGCGCGAACTCGGCTTCCAGCGGGTCGGCAACAGAATTCGTGAACGGCTCAATACTGCCATCGCTCGAACACGCGGTACTGGCTGACCGGTGGACTTCCGTCGCGCCGTTCAGGGCATTTGGGCCGCGACCTCGATGAAGAGAGCGTCCGGCGAGTAGTCGAAAGCGCCTACGACGGCAGCCCTCAGCCCAACCGCTGCTGAACACGTAGACGCCGAGAGCCGCAGAAGTCGTGGATGACGGCGTGGAGGTGGATGGGGTCGATAGGCAGGGTGGCCTTCGAGGAGTTGGACAACACGCAGCGTTCAGGCATCCTCACCGCTCCTCATCTTCCGAAGACATGCCTCAAGGATCATCACCGGGCTGACGTCGAGCGCCTCCGCGATCTGGATCAACTCGACGAACGCGCGCATGCTTCGCGGGTTCCTCGATCCCGTCGCCGTTCAGAAGATCGGCTCCACCATCGAGAATGCCGAGTCGTTCGTCACGTTGTCCGTTTGCGAGGAGTAGACGATGGCTGATCCGGCAGCGATGCTCACGCGGATCACATCTCCGGCCACGACGGCGGTGCCGAGGAATGATGCGGCATCAACTTGCTGGAACGCATTCGGACCGTATTCCTTCGTCACCTTCGTACGTTCGACACCGTTCCCGTCAATGACGGCGACGGAGATCGTTGCCCCCGACGCCAGTGCCCTGACCCCGACGTTCATTCGGTAGCTTGCGTTCTGAGGCGCAAACATCAACCCCCGCTGGCCTGCGGATAGCGCTTTCGTCGGGTGAACACCCCGCTGGGTGAATCCGCTCGTCCCAGCACCGGTGTCGTTGAAGACGTGAACGAATACCTCGGGGGCTCGGTCGGGAAGCGATTCAATATCCATCGTGCCGATCCCAGAGGTACCGAGATCCAGCAAGATATCGTCGAAGACTGCCGTCTGGCCGGGTTGCAGGGTGAAGGTCTTCCGCTTGATATCCGTCGGAGAAGCAAGAGGACGAAACGCTACTTGGTAGCTGATCGGCTCCGTGTGCGTGGAGTGAACTTGAACGACGGACTTGAAGTAGGAGCCGGACGCACCGGGCGTGCTTCCGACGACGGGAATGATGCGGGTCGTCTGGTACGTGGGCGAAGGTACGTACAGTTCCGCGCTGCTCCAAAGCATCGCGCTGGGGCCCCGTGGATCCATTCCTCCCGCGATAAGTAGCGATCCGTCTGCCAGCGCGGTTGATGTATGCCCACTCCTCGTGGCGCTCATGGACGCCGTGACAGCGAAGCGATCCGAGGTGCTCGGTCGGACAAGGATCGCGTCGTACGCTGGTCCCGCGCCCGCGAGCACGACATCGCCCGATGCCAACGCAATAGCTTGGCAGCGGGAGCCCATGGGAAGATCAGGTAACCGACGGAAAGTGCCTAAAGCTGGATCGAACGCCTCCACGAGTGCTTCGTTGAACGTACCAGCGGTGGAGGAGCTGATACCGCCCACGATCAAGACGTCGCCAGAGGAAAGTGTGACCGCTGACCCCGAAACATGTTCACCGATGGCAGAGCCAACGGCTGTGAAGCGTTTGGTTGTCGGGTCGAACACTTCGGCATCATGCAGAAGCCCTGAGTAACCCCTGCCACCAACGAAGAGGACACGACCATCTGCGAGCTTCGCGGAAATCGCCTCGACCCGAGGCGTCACCATCTCCCCAACCGGGGTGAAGGTTTCGGATGCCGGATCGTACAACTCGGCTTGGGCAATGAGAGGGGCACTGTTACGAGCACCTCCAGCTACAAGAACCTGACCTGTATCGAGGAGCGTCGCCGTGTATTGCTGACGCGTGAACGCGGGAGTTCCGTATGTCGTCCGAAACCTGTTTGTCGACGGGTTAAAGACCTCGGCCATCATGCTGTTGGCGGAGCTGGTGCTTCCGAGGACCAGCACTTCGCCAGACGGGAGTAGAGTCGCGGTCGTCACGGCTCGGGCCGCCACCAACTGATCTGCGCGCGAGAAACGACGCGTGTGAGGGTCGAACAGTTCGGCGGAGCGGTCGGTTCCACCAGCGCCACCGACTACCAGCACCCTGCCGTCCAGCAGCCTAACGCTTGCGGCGCCAACCCGAGCGACGGACATGCCGCCGACCGGGATTGTCTGCGCGAGGACAGCTTGCGCGAACAATCCAAGGGCTACTGCGCAGACGACGAATACGCTTCTGAGCGTGGGCATGCACCCTCCCCTGATAAGCCCTACTGTGTTCCGACCCGACGCCGACACGCATTGATCAGCGTCACCGGACTCACTCCCAGCGCCTCAGCGATCTGGATGAACTCCACGAAATCGACTCTCCGTTGGCCAGATTCGCACTTGTCCACCCATGACTGCGGCTTGCCCAGCCGACGCCCAAGCTCGGCCTGCGAAACCTTCTTTTTCTCCCGGATCTCACGGAGGAGCGGAAGACAGCGCTGGTACTCGGACCGTGACCGTGCCGAGTGGCGGCTGTCCGGTGTCGCGGATCTACGAGGCACGTCACGGTTATACCCGAGATCGAGGTACGACCTCCACAACGTGGGCGTTGACTCCAGCAACATTGCTCCCGTGTAGCTGTCGCAGCAAACCCCTAATAGGTGTTGAACATCGCGGTGTCGATTGGTATACTCAACACCTAATAGGGGTTAAATGAAGAGACGAACTGGATCAATCATGAAGCGACGCGGCGGCTGGTGGGCGAGGGTGACCTTCGTCGACCCGGTCACCGGCAAGCGCCGTGACATCCAGCGCCGTGCCGACACCCGGAAAGCCGCAGCCGACCTCCGGGACGAGCTGCTCCGTGAGTACGACGTCACCGAGGGCCGTAGCTTCGACCTCGACAACGGGACGTTCGAGCAATTCTCTGCGGGGTTCAAGTCGAGGTTCCTGATTGAACCCCGCTACCACGACGACAGGAAGATCGCCGGACTCCGCTCATTCAAGACGCAACTGGGCCACCTCGAAGTGCTGAAGACGTTCTTCGGCAAGCGGCGCATACGGGACATCCGCTACGCCGACCTCGTCGAGTTCCGCAGCAAGCGCCTGAGCGAGCCGACGAAGTACGGTCGATCGCGGAGCATCGCGTCGGTCAACCGGGAGCTGGCGCTCCTCTCCCGTATGCTGCGCGTGGCCCTGCGCGAGAACTGGATCATCTCGAACCCCTTCGCCGCGGGGGAACCTCTCATTCGTCTCGCCGACGAGCGCCAGCGCCAGCGCATCCTCACCTTCGAGGAGGAGAAGCGCCTGCTCGACGCGTGCGACACCGACGACCAGCGCAAGCACCTCAAGCCGATCCTGATCGCCCTCCTCGACACCGGCTGTCGCTTCGGCGAGATCAAGAAGCTCAAGTGGGACGACGTCGATCTCGAAGCCGACGAGCTGACCCTGCGGGCGATGAACACGAAGACACTGAGCGAGCGGGTCGTGGGCATCACGCCGAGGCTCAAGGTTGAGCTGCTCAAGCTCGCCGTGGTGAACTCCGACCCGGACACGTTGGTCTTCGGGATCAGGAGCAACGTGAAGCGGGCCTTCGCGTCGGCCAAGAAGATCGCCGGGATCGACGACCTTCGGCTGCACGACCTCCGACACACGACCGCCACCCGGCTCTGCACGAAGCTGGAGCTACCGCAGGTCGGGCGCATCCTCGGGCACACCCAGCCACGCACCACGTACCGCTACGTCAACGCAGACGCCGGGGTGAGGGGTCGGGCAGCCGACATCCTCCATGCGATGCAGGTCGCAGCGAGCGGCGAACCGCAGGCGAGCATGGAGCCGGTGAACTGACGGTCCGTTCTTCGCCAAGCAGCGCGTAGAGCCCCTCAGACGCATCACGACGCCGAAGACGACAAAAGGTCGTCATCGACGTCGTTCGCACTCTGGCGGCGCCGGAAACGCGTTCTGAGCGCAACCCCGAGGAACTCAGGGCGCGACGATCTCGACGAACAGCGCCTACACCTCGGCGGCGTAACGGTTGTATTCCGGTCTATTCGACAGGTACGGAGCGTAATACCAGCACCCCTGCAACACTGAGCACGATAGCCAATGCCGCCAGTCCGACGGCCCCAAGTGCGGGGCCGGACGCGGGCTCGATAACCTGCAACGTAGCGCTCTCGACGAAGTGCAACGCGCCGCCGTCCCATGAGTGGTAGACCTCGATGCGGTAGCTTCCAGCCGCCAAGCGGCCTAACACGACTTCCTCTTCGCTGGGACCGCTGGGAGGACCAAGTACGCACCGTCCGTAGCCGGTGTCCAAGACCACTTTCACAACGTTGGATTGGATCGTGACCGTGGAGTCGTAGGTACAGACGATGGTGCCGGGCACGCCCAGAACAATCAGGTCGTTCGGCGTCGGAGCATATCGCGGCTGGAGGATAGTGATGGCTCCCTGCGCGCTCGCGCAACATGCCATGATCACTACGAGTGCAAGACAACGATGGCGCATCGACCCCATAGAATGGTCTTACCACGGCCTTCCACTTTGTCGGGTGGGGCACGTCACGCGGAAGACGCAGAAAGCCGCGTGACCGCAATGCTTCTGCTTGAAGTATGACGACTGAGAAGCGTTCTTTCCTTCGCCCGCAGGGGTTGACGCTTACGTCACCGCGAAGGCTACCGCAGGTGGGACGCATCCTCGGGCACACGCAGCCGAGCAACACGTACCGCTGCGTCAACGCGAATGCCGAGGTCAGGAGCAGGGCTGCCGACATCCTGCACGAGATGCAGGTGGCAGCGGAGCCTGTGAATGACGAGCCGCGAGGAGCCCGTGAACTGACGAGCCCTTCCTGAACGCCTACGCGTGTGACTATGATCACCTGCGAGTGGGTCGAACCGGAGTCTGCTGGCAGGATCGAGCCGATGAGAGTCACGTCGCTTCTCCTGATCATCGCTGCCACAGCGTTCCCGGCGTCAGGCGCCATTGATCGCCCGATGGTCGGCGGTGACGTGGTCATCGCCGGATACTCCGCGTCAGCCAGCGGCGGGGAACACGCCGTGAAGGTGTTCGACAGCAGCGGCTCGGAGCTGGGTCGTTTTGAGGGAGGGCGCGGTGAAGTGCGATTCGCCCCTGATGGGACGCTCGCCATTCTCGACCGCAAAGAGATCCGGTTCCTCCGTCCCGATGGCTCCATCGCGCGCACAGTCGTGTTGAGCCCTCGTCGTACCGACTTCCCTATGGAATGGCCTAACCGCATCGCCTTCACGCGGGACGGGGCATTCTTCCTGACCGATGGCAACCGCATAGTCCGCTACTCCAGTTCCGGTGTCCCGGACCCGTGGTGGTTCGCCAACAGCTCCCTCGCGATTGGGTTTCCATCCATCTTCGGCCTCGATATGGCACCCGACCAGTGCACGCTGTTCGCATCGGAGGCTGATGTCACGGTTACGCACGCGTGCGGTGCGACGCCGTACCGCTTCCAGATCCTGCCGACGCGCGGTATGGGCATCCGGCTGCTGCCGGATGGGACGTTCGTCACGCGTAGTGCACGGGTCCAGCGTTACAGCCAGAGCGGGTTGCACGTGCGCAGCTATACCCCGCCCGGTCAGCTACTGGCCGTGGATGCGAACCCCCGGTACGTCTGGGTCGAAACCGCTCGCGGCACCGCTCAACGGCTCGACCTCGACACTGATGTCCTCGTAGGGACGCCCATCGTGACGGGCTTCACGCACATCAACGGCCTCGCACCGGTCGGGGAGTGGCGTGCCAGCGTCGAGGGCGTGCAGACCATCCCGACCCTCTCCGAGTGGATGCTCATCGCTCTGGCTGTTGGACTCGGCGCCGTTGCGGTGCGGCGGCTCGCCTGAACCAGACCCGCCCTTCGAGACGCAGGGGTGAAGAGCTTTGATCCCAGCCACACTTTCAACCACACATTCACCCACAAAACCGCCCCCGCCCGGTCAGCGGTCCGCATCGAACCCTACTCCGGCGGTCGCGCCCCGACCCGCCCCTCCCCACCCCGTTGATCCCCGCAACTCCTTCCCTTACAATGCGCGGGCTCAGCGGGATCGGGCGCGGAATTTTGCCGACCGGATCGCGTTGATGATGCTGCTCAACGTGGGGCTGTAGCTCAATTGGGAGAGCGCCTGAATGGCATTCAGGAGGTCGTCGGTTCGATCCCGTCCAGCTCCACCAACCTCGTCAATCCAAAGCCGGCCCGCGGGCCGGCTTTTCTTTTAAGAAGCCGCTTTCTACGACCGAAGGTCCCCCGACCCCCTCTCCTGCAGCGATGCGACTGATCAGTGCCCTTCTCGCCTCGCTTCTCCTCCTCGCGACGCCGGCGCTCGCCCAGCCGGCAGGCGACCTCTGGCAATCGCTCCTCGACGGGAACAAGGTCTACGTCGGCGGGAGTGTCACGTTCAGCGGTCTTGCCACGCTTCGCCATGAGTCCGCCGGGCATCAGAACCCTCCGGTGACAGTGCTCTCGTGCGCCGACAGTCGGGTGCCGCCGGAGCTGATCTTCAACCGCAGCCTCGATCAGCTGTTCGTCATCCGGGTAGCGGGCAACGTCGCGGCATCGTTCGAGCTCGGCAGCATCGAGTACGCCATCGCCAACGGCTACACCAGGATGATCGTCGTGATGGGACACGGGAACTGCGGCGCCGTGAGGGCCGCGCTCAGCCCTGCCGACCCGCCCACCCCGAGCCTCGTCGCGCTCGTGCAGCGGGTCCGGGAGTCGTT